>JAFPNP010000169.1 GCA_017411125.1 Kiritimatiellia bacterium | reverse complement strand
TCCCGCCGGCGACACGCACATTGTCTATCCCGGAAAGGACGGTCCCTGGTCGAGCGCGCGCCTCGAGGCGCCGCGCGCGGGCATGGAGGACGCGGACATGCTTGCCATGCTCCGCCGGCGCGACAGAGCCGGGGCGGACGCCATCGTGCGGCGCATGGCGCGCGGCTACGGCGACTACTCCACGTCCTGCAAGCTCTACCGCGAAGTCCGCCGCGCTATCCTCCAAGCCCTTGAAGTTGTTTATGGGCCATGCATGCTTTGACATCGCGATCAGTCCCGGTTCCGGGAAGACGCTGACGCGGCAGATTGAAGAGGGCGTTCGCGCTCTTGTCGCGTCGGGGCGTTATGCGCCGGGGAGTACGCTTCCGCCGCGAGACGAGATCGCAAAGCGGCTTCACGTGAGCGAGTGCGTTGTTCGGGCCGCGCTGAGGCGCCTCGCCGTGGACGGCATCGTCGTTTCGCGTCCGCGCATCGGATGTGTTGTGCAGAAGCGGCCGGTGTCAACGAACAGGACCGTGCTTGACGTCAACCTCGACCCGTGGACGTCCTTCGGCCCGGCCAACAGTCTGTTTCAATGCAGCAAGGTCCTTCGCGCGGAGGGATGCCGCGTTGTCATGCTTCCGCTCGGCGGCGGCGGCGACCGTCCGTTTCTCGAACCGCTCAAGGACGCGCTTGCCGAGATGCCGGGGCTTGTGATTCTGCGCGCCTGCTACACCAGCCTGAAAAACGCGATGCGGCTCGTCGCCGAGAGCGGATGCCCCTTCGCGACAGTCGGTACGGAGGCGAAACCGTCCCGCTACGCCCGCCATGTCGGGGTCGCCCGCTACGACTACGCGCCGGCAATCAAGGCGTTCGTCGCGGACTGCCGCGCGGCGAGGATCGGGAAGGTCGTCCAGTTCGACTTCGGGCGGCATCCGTACCTTGACGCATCCGCCGCGCTGGAGCGGGCGAAGATCGCCTGCGAGCGCATTACGCTGCAAGTCGGCGGCCCGGCGGATTTGGACGCGGTCGTCCAGGTCTCCTACTCCACGATGAAGCGTTTCCTGCGGGACAGGACGTTGCCCGACCTCTTCTTCTTCACAGACGATTACCTCGGGCTTGGGGCGCTCGACGCATTCAGGGACATGGGGGTGTCCGTCCCGCGCGACGTCCGCGTCGTGTCGTTCTCCAACTCAAGGAGCGGACTTTCGCCGTATGGCAACGTCGCGCGCATCAACTTCGATCCGTTCTCCGATGGACGCGAGATAGCCCGTTGCGCGCTTGAATGGCTCTCGACAGGGGTTTTTGGCACTTATAAAGGCTGCTGTTCGTACATACAGGGCGCATCGTTCCCCGTCTTTTGATTTGGATTATTTGGATGGTTGCGTCTTTTGTGTCAGAGACGTTGAATATGTTATACTTCCGCCGTTCAGCACAAAAAGGAGTACTCAAATGAAAGTAGTATGCTGCATTACATTGTCATTCGTCGCTCTCGCGGCGATTGTGTCAGCGCATGGCGAAGAGTCGCTTTTGCTCCACCGCTGGGGCTTCAACGGCGACCTGACCGACAGCGTAGGCGGACAGACCGCCTGGTCCACGAACACGTCTTTCGTCGCATTCGGCAGTGGGTACGCAATTAAGACCGAAGGCGGAAACAACGGAACTTCATACGTCAACCTGGGCTCCAACATTCTGCCAAGGGACGGCAGGAGCTTCACGTTCGAACTTTGGGTACGGCTCGACACTTGGGAGAACGCGGAATACAGGATGTTCACCATTGGCAGCAGTGTTGGAAACAAATTTGACCAGACGTGGGGCAATAAGGATCATGCAGGGGATGACTATACGCTTGTAACGTCTTCCACGCAAAACAAGTATGTGGTGAATGAGTTTGGAATCGGCCCTCATAAGGTCGGAACATTCTGCCATCTCGCCTACGTGTTCACGCCGGCGGAGAACGGTCATTGGCTCGTTCGCGTCTATCGACATGGCGCGGGCATCGGCTTTCTCCAGGCTGCGACTTCTTTTCTGGCCCCGCATGGATGGAAACCCTCAACTCTTGATCAGACCAGTTGCAACCTTGCCCGCTCGCCGAACAACTCGCATAATGATTCGCAGGCATCATTCGACGAGATACGCGTGTGGGGACGCGCGCTTTCCGAACGCGAGATTGCGGCAAGCGCGCTTGCCGGTCCCGATGCCGTGATCCCTGACGGTGATTCGCCGTTTGGGAAGACGGTTTACGACACTGCAACTGGTTTGCTCTCGTTTCCCGCCGGACAGACATTTGCGGACGGCGCGGCGAAACTGTCAGCGGGAATCCTGGTCCTTTCCGGAGACAATAGCGCGCTGTCTTTGTTTCCCATGTACGACGGTACGATTGCGCAGGCCGGCGGTTCGTTCGCCGCAACCGACAAACGGATTGCAATCGGCGAGGGCCTGTGTGGCATTGCCGCGTTCACGGCTATGGGCGGTGCAGAGCTGAACGTGCGCGGTGTTGCGGGAAACGGGTTGGGCGAAGTTGTCCTCAATGACGCGACGCTGCGTCTTTCCGGCGAAACGGCCACGCCGACGCTTGTGCATCGCTGGAGCTTCAACGGTGACCTGTCCGACAGCGTGGGTGGTCAGACGGCCTCGCAGACAGGTTGCGATTTTGTTGAATTAGGGGCAGGACAAGGTATAAAGCTTTCAGGCGGCAATCATGGAACGACTTGCGTTGACCTCGGTTCCAACGTGTTGCCGGCGGACGGAAATGGCGCCACCATAGAACTGTGGGCGAGACAAGATTCAGCGAATGTGGACAATGTCCGGATGTTAGACTTTGGCGACAGTACGATTCATGCCATCCTGATGGGCTGGCGGTCCGGGGGCGCCAATACCGATTTTGTGATTGTGCGTTATTCGCCGCAACCACAAGCGCTTACGCTAAATGAACTCACACCGTATTCGGTGGGAACGATGTACCATATAGCCCTAACTGTGTCGCAGAATGGGGACGGAACTTGGACGGTATGTGCGTACAAGCAGGATGTGAAATCAGGCGCGACGTTGAAGGCCACGACGTTCACTGCTCCTTCTGGATGGTCTCTTGCAAATTTTGTTCAGACACACGCCTATCTTGGCCGTGCGTTTGACGGGGACAATACTAAAGACGCGGATGCCACATACGACGAAGTTCGCATCTGGAACGGCGTTTTGACGGAGGCCCAGCTCTCGGCGAGTGCTGTTGCGGGGCCGGATGCGCCTTGCGGCGGAGAGGTCAAGTCCGGCACGGCTGCGGTTGGCGGTGTCACGGTGAGGGTGGGCGCGAGCGGCGCGGCGATCAACACGAACGGAAAGGACGTGGAGGTCACCGCGCGTGTTTCTTCGCTTGCAGACGGCCTTGTGCATCGATGGAGCTTCAACGGCGACCTTTCTGACGGAGTAGGTGGAATGACGGCTACGGCTTCAGGGTACAGCTTCGTTGATTTGGGCGGCGGCAAAGCGATCAAGTTGACTGGAGGAGCAAAGAACGTGTCGTGTGTCGATCTTGGTGCATGGATTATTCCGACAAACGGCGTCGGCGCGACGGTTGAACTTTGGGGGAGGAATGACCGCGTAAGCGATAGTGCCCGAATGTTCGACATCGGCAATAGCATGACAAATTCAATCATGATGTGCTGGACTTCTTCTGCGGACGTGAATACAGACCTGCTCCTTATCCGCTATGATGAGAATCTTAGACAACTTGTCCAGACTTTGACTCTGTCCGAACTGGCTCCGTATGTGGTCGGGACTGAATATCACATTGCTGCAACGTATTCGCAAACCCCAGATGGATCATGGATTGTGCGGGCCTACAAGCAGAATCTTGCCACCGGCATTACGGAGAAAAGGTCAGTTCTTTTACCGCCTAGCGGATGGACTATAGACAAGGTCATACAAGAACACGCCTACCTAGGTCGGGCATTTGACGGGGCAGCTGATTCTGCGGCCACCTACGATGAGGTGCGTATCTACAACCGTGCGCTGTCGGAGGCAGAGCTGATGGCAAGTGCAGCGGCAGGGCCGGACGCCGACCTTTCGGCGGGTACACTTGTGAAGACGGGATTGGGGACACTCACGCTCTGCGGGACGAACACGCTGGCGTGTCCGTTGCGTGTTGAGACTGGCGTGGTGAGGACGGCGATTGACGGGGCGCTTTCCACAAATTCCGTTGTGGAGCTTTGCGCGGGAACGCTTCTGGATTTGGGAGGACGCTCCGTCGTTGCGGGCGGGCTGACGGGCGGTGGCGCGGCCGTGAGCAACGGCACGTTGTCCGTGACAAGGACGATATGCCCGACGGGCGAAATCGTATTGGATGGCGTGGATGTACGTGGAACGCTGGAGGTGACGTCCGGATCCGGAACGTTGAGGCGCGTAAATGGCGTACTGGATCTTTCTGGGATTGACCTCGACGTGAAGAGCACGTCACCCGCCGGACAGACCGTCATCGAATGTACGGCTGGTTTCACGGGGGATTTTGCAACTGTTGCAATGCCTGCGAATAGGCGTCTCGCCCGTTCCGCGACAACTGTTCGCGTCGTGAGGCCCGGCCTAATAATATTCGTCAAATAATAGGAGAATGAAAATGAATGCAGTTAGTTATATAACAGCCACAGTTCTTGTGGCGGCGGTTGCCGTGGGCAGCGTCCGGGCGGCGGACGCCGCGTTCGAGGCGGATTCGGCGCGGATGGCGAGCATGCTCGCCGAACCGCAGAAAGGCGACAGGCTTTTGTGGATGCGGAAGAGTCCGTTTGTCGCGGAACGCGGCAAGCTGGCCGAACACCGCCGCCTCGCGAAGTCGCTGCTGGCGCGTATGCCCGCCGAACAGGAGGGGGCGGACGACGTCCGCAAGGAGGCTCTGCGCCGCCGTGCGATCGTGTGGCAGATCATTGCTGACTCGCCGGAAGCGCCGGCACGTCTCTCCCCCACGCCGTTCTGCGGCGAACTCCAGGAAAGCGCGCTGAGTTTCGACAGGCCCGGAGAATACGGAGCGTTCGTGGACGATCCGCTTGCGAGCGACGGCCGCGCCATCAAGATGTTCAACTCGCACCACCAGTGGTGCGCGATGCTGATGATGAACCGGATCGCCTTCGAGCCGGGAGTCAAGTACCGCCTGCGGGCGCGTCTCAGGTGCGCGGCGACGGCAAGGGGAAACGCATTCACTGCGGGCGTGTTCGACGAGCGGACGTGGAAGCTCGCCGGGCAAGTGTCCGTGCGGGCGGATCGCATGAGCCCGGACTACGTCTGGTACGACATCTGCACATTCGTCCCGAACGACGGCGAGTACTTCTGGATCGCACCGGGCAAACTGAACAAGAACGGCGACAAGGACGCGAACGCGCTCTGGCTCGACAAGATTTCCTTTGAGCCGGTGCCTGAAGAGAAACTTGCAATCATCCCCGCGCCGCAGAAGATGACAGTGACCGGCGGCGAGTGCCACACGAAGGCTGAGCCGAAGGTCGAAAAAGTCGCGTCCATCCCGCCGGAGGGATACGAACTTTCGATCACGAAGGACGGCGTGACGATCCGCTCGTCCGACGACGCGGGCACGTTCTACGCCAAGATGACGCTCGCTCAGATCGAGAAGGTCGATCCGAAGACGAAACAGAAAATCTATCCGTGCGTGGAGATTGTTGACGCGCCGAAGTTCAAGTGGCGCGGTGTCAACTTCGACGACGCGCGGCACTTCTTCGGCAAGGACGTAATCCTGCATATCCTCGAACAGATGTCGTGGTTCAAGCTGAACGTGTTCCACTGGCACATCACCGACGACCAGTATTGGCCGCTTGAAATCCCGGGCTTCCCCGAACTGCAGCAATATGGCGGCGAGTGCCTCGTCGCCGACCAGTCCCGCAAGTACCATGGCGAGAAGGTGTCGCCGGGCATTTACACGGCAAACGACGTGAGGGAGATAGTGGCGTACGCGAAGGCGCGTCACATCACCGTGGTGCCGGAGATCGAGTTCCCAGGGCATTCCGTGTGCGCGCTTTGCGCCTATCCGCAGTTAGCCTGCGATCCGCAGTACATTCTCAAGCGCGAACGCGATCCGTCCAACTTCGGAGGCGGCGGCAACGGCGTGCTGTGCATCGGCAATCCCGACTCGATACGTTTCATTGAGAAAGTGCTTGACCATGTGTGCGAGATATTCCCGTCCGAGGTCATACACATCGGCGGCGACGAATGCCCGCGCACGTTCTGGGAGAAGTGCCCGAAGTGCCAGGCGTTCGTCAAGAGCGAGGGATTGACGGGCATTGAGCAGATCCAGCCATGGGTGACGCGGCACTTCACGGAGTATTTGGCGAAGAAGGGGCGTCGCGCCATCGGGTGGGACGAAATCTTCATCGAGTCCAAGAACCGCCACGTCAACGTGAGCAACACGAAGATCACGTCGCTGCTGCCGAAATCCACAATGGGAATGTGCTACCGCGTCCAGGGAGCGGGCGTCGCCGCCGCGAACCAGGGATACGACATCGTGATGACGCCGCACATGTACACATACTTTGACTACCGCCAGAACCTTCCCGAGGACCCGTACATGTACTTCGGAGGCGTAAGGCTTCCCCTTTCGAAAGTCTATCAGTTCGATCCGCTCGCCGGAGTGGACGCGGCGGCGCGTCCGCACATCGTGGGCGGACAGTGCTGCAACTGGACGTCTCACACGTTCTACCGCTATGACCTAGAATGGAAGCTCTGGCCGCGCGGCCTTGCGCTGGCAGAGGTGCTATGGACGTACCCCGACCCCGCCAAGCGCGACTTCGCAGAGTTCTCGCAGCGCGCCGCCGCGCACCGCCTCCGCCTCATCCGCGCGCACGTCAACTGCGCCCCGTTGAAGTAGCGGATAACTTTGATTATTGCTTTCGCTATTGGGAGATTAGGAGTCTCGGAGATAAGGAGAATTTTTAAAATATTCCAGAGGGTAAGATGAGTGGTCGCAAAAACGATGAACATGAAAAGTTTTCGAGCTTTCGAGGAAAGTTTTCAAGTTCGCCATACCTTGAGAGATTGGACGACTGCTTCTTCTTTTACAAGGCCGACCGGTTCGATGTTCGCGGCGGCGAGCATTTGAAGTTGATCAACAAGTATTACTTGACGGATTTTGGCTTTAAGTACTACATACTCCACAACCCGACGCTTGAACTGCAGCAGATCGTGGAGAATGTCGTGTTCTTTGAACTCAAGCGCCGCCGCTACAAGGTTTCAACCGGAAAGGTGGACGACAGGGAGGTCGACTTTGTCGTGCAAGGCGATGACGGACGCATGAGATACATTCAGGTTGCCGTCAGCGTTGCTGACGAGGAAAAGCTGAAACAGGAGCTCGCCGTGTTCGAGGCGATCAAAGACAATTACCCCAAGTATCTCCTGACACTCGACGACGTGTTCGTTGCAGACCACGACGGCATACGCACGTTGAACATCATCGATTTCCTGCTTGAAAGGACCTATGTCAATGAAGAAAGCGATATTGGTTAGCGGATGTTCGGGCGACAAGTCGACGCGAAGTGGTTTTGTGGGTTTAGGTGGTGAAAATGACTCGTAACTACATCGGCATAGACGGCGGGGGGACGAAGACGGCGGCCGTTTTCTTCGACGAGAAAGGGCGCGTGCTTGCGAGGCATACTGCCGGGCCTTGCAATCCAAACGTGCTCGGCTTCGACGAAAGCATCGCGCGCGTGAAGGATATCGTCGCGACACTGACGCAGGGCGAGACGCGTTCCGTCGCGGCCATCTACATCGGCACGGCGGGAATCTTCACGAAGGACGACGGACCGCGCTTCGCCGCCGCCGTTTCACGTGCGTGCGGCATTGAGAAGGTGAAGTGCGAGAACGACGTGATGAACGTGGTTGCCGCCGCGACGGATGCCGACCGGTGCGTGGCGGGCGTGAGCGGAACGGGCATGATCGTGTATGCGAAGGAGCCGAACCGCGTCACGCGCCTTGACGGATGGGGGTATCTGCTGGGACTCGGCGGCAGCGGGTACGACATCGGACGCGACGTGATCCGCGCGGCGGTCGGCGAGTCGGAAGGCTCGTCCGCCGCGACCGCGCTCACGCCGCTCGTCGAACGCAAGGCGGGCATGTCGCTTGAGGACCTTGTTCTCGAAGTCTACCGACACGACCCCGCATTTGTCGCATCGTTCGCACCGCTTGCGTTCGAGGCGGAGGCGGCGGGCGATGCGATTGCGAAGGACATCCTTGTTGCAAACGCGCGCGCCTTCGCGAAGTTGCTGAATCGCGCGGCGGAACTGTACGACTGCGGAGACGAAGTCGTCGTCTCCGGGGGTATCGCCACGAACGTCCGTTTCGGGGATCTGCTCGCGAAGGAGCTCGCCGCCGGACTGCGCCTCGTCGTTCCGTCCTGCCCGCAGGTCGTCGGCGCCTGCGTGAACTGCGCCAGGTTCTGCGGCATGGACGCGTTGTCTGTCCGTGAAAGGATCGTGCGGGCTGATTTTACCTCGCAAAACAAGGATCAGGAAGGGGATGGACATGCTCAAGACTGAAATGCGAAATCCGAAGACGACGCACCTCGACCGCATGACGACGACGGAGATGCTGCGCGTCATACAGGACGAAAACATGAACGCCGTAAAGGCGGTGGACGGCTGCCTTGACGCTGTTGGACGCGCCGTCGACGCGGTGACGGAGGCCCTGCGCAGGGGCGGACGCCTCATCTACGTCGGCGCGGGGACCTCAGGGCGGCTTGGCGTTCTCGACGCATCCGAGGCGTGTCCCACGTTCGGCGTCCCGGAAGGCACGATCCGTTGCGCCCAAGGGGACATGTCCGTTTGCCCAAAGGGACATGTCCGTTCTGTTCCATGCACCTTGGAGCATGATGATGTAAAGGTCGAG
>JAFPNP010000168.1 GCA_017411125.1 Kiritimatiellia bacterium | reverse complement strand
CCGCTGTGGATCGGCGCGGACAACGGCACGGGCACCTTGACCATCGGCCCCGGAGCGACCGCGACCTTCAAGGGTGGAATCGACAACGGAAGGAACAACGGCGCGAACTCGAAGGGTTACCTCAACCTGAACGGCGGCACGCTGACTGTCAGCAGGGGAGACGGCTTCAACATCGGGCGTGATGGAACCGGCACGCTTGTGCAGAACGGCGGAACCTTGACGGCTAACGAAGGTGGCACTTCGGGTAACGCCAACAACGTATGGCGCATCGCATGGGGCACCGGCGGCACCGGCTCCTACACGTTGAACGATGGCACGGCCATTGCGAAGAGCAACTTTTACATCGGGGATGGCGGAACGGCAACATACGTGCAGAACGGTGGTACGATGATAGCGGGGAACGGCGCCACGCTCGCCGTCGGCTCCGTTGCGAAAACCACATTCACGCTGTCTGGCGGCGTGTTCTACACGAAACACATCCAGAAGGGCAGCGGTTCTGTGTCTGCTACTTTCGATGGCGGCACAATCGTCGCGACAAATGTGACGAACGGTGCGAACTTCATCACAGGACTGAACAACGTGAAATACGGTCCGGGAGGTCTTACGCTCGACACGGCGGGCTACGACGTGAGCATGGCGAACAACACCGTTTCCAGCACATTGGCGGGTAGCGCCCTCGTCAAGCAGGGCGCGGGCACACTCACCGTCGATGCTCTGCCGCCGGTTGGCAAGGTGAAGGTGGAGGGCGGCACTCTTGCGCTTTCTGCCTCGTGTGACAACGCCTCCATGCTCGCGCACCGCTGGAGTTTCAACGGAGACTACAGCGATTCCGTGGGGGCATTGACCGCGACGCCGACCGGCTCGCCCACGTTCAGCGACGGCAAGCTCGTATTGCCGGGCGGGAGCAAGGGAACGGCCAATGTCGATCTTGGCGCAGGGGCTCTCTCCGTCGGCTCGGACAGCATCACGATTGAAATCTGGGCGCGGCAGAATCAGGCTTTGAGGTATGCCCGTATCTTTGACTACTACCCCGGCGACGGCAGCGACAAGAACAACGACATCTACATGGCGTGGAATACGGCAGACAACAACTACAACACGGACAAGGTCGAGGTGAAGTCCGGCGGGAGCGTGAAGTTCAACGCGACCAACCAGCTGCAGCCTTATTCTCAGGGGACGATGTACCACATCTCCATGGTGATCTCAACCAACGCGAACGGTTCGACGACGGTGAGCTATGCAAAGCGCAACACGACAAGCGGCGTGGTCGAGAAGTCCTACTCGAACACCATTAATAGCTGGACGCTGTCCGACTTCCATGCGCTCGCTGGTTCGCCGCATCTTCACCTTGGCTGTTCGCTTTGGGGTGAGTCTGATCCTAAGGCCGACTACGACGAAGTGCGTATCTGGAACGGTGCGCTGGGCGAAGATTCTTTGACGCTCAGTGCGCAGAAGGGACCCGACGCCACGGCGGCGGACATCGCGGAGATTGCGGCCACGACAACGACCCTCCCGCTGAAACGCACAATTGAGATCGCCTCCGGCGCGACACTCAACCTCGGCGGGAACACCCTCACGCAGCCGGTTGTGAAAGGAACTGGCACAATTGCTACCGGTGCGGGCGGAAGTCTCGTCGTCTCGGATAAGATTGTCGTCAATGTCGGCGAGTACATCGAGGCGTCGGGAACAATCGACCTCTCCAACGCCAAGATCGAACTTGCCGACCCGGAGAACCTTGCTACGGCGTTCACGTTCCTGAAGCCCGCCACCGGCCAGACGCTGACTGTCACGGGGGTACCGACGCCCGTGAACCTTCCTAAGCGTTGGAAAGTGTCCGTTTCTGCTGACGGCACGTGCCGGATTGGGAAACGCGGATTTATAATCCTCGTCAAGTAACCAACGGCGCGTTCGGCGAATGCGCCCTACCAAATCGAGCCGCCGAGACGGCGGCTCTCCATAACGCCCGCCGCACCGAGAGGTGCGGCGGGTGCGCTTTCAGGCCGGATCATCCACACCACTTCATCTTATCGGCGTAGAGCTTGAAGAGGTGGGTGACGATTTCGGGTTCGTGCGTGTCGTGCGCAAGGACGCCAAGATGGCGGCGTTCCCAGTCAACCCACGCCCGCCGCGCCGCAAGGTCCGCCGGGTGCGTTCAGTTCGTCCAACACGGCTGCTCGGAAACATGGTATAATATGCGGCATCCGAGGGTGGTGTGCCTTCGGGCAACGAAGTGAGGTGGCAAATGACAGACGCGAAAACGAATCTGAGAAAGAACTTTGATTGGTACTACGCCAATCTTGATTCTCTCCTGCCGGAATATTCCGGTAGGTACATAGCCTTTTCCGATGGAAAGGTGATAGGGGCGTTTGACGATTTCATCGTTGCCGCGCAGAGTGCCATTGACCGTGGACACCCATTGGGAACGTTCGCAGTCCACAAGTGCATTCCAAAGAGTGAGGAAAAGCCCCTTGTGTTCGCTTCATCGTTCGCCGACTTCTCAAAGACAAGAGTATGAGCGCAATCGTCAAAGATTATGGGTCGGTAGTCCGTGAGATACGGACGGACATCGTGGTTACGTCTGCGTTGCCGCTTACCGGCTCCACGGGAAATGCCGTTTCGTGTTCGGCGCTCTGGGACACAGGCGCAAACGCCACTGTGGTCAGTGAACGTGTCGCGACGGCGCTTGGGCTTGCGCCGGTCGGAATGGTCACAGTACATACGGCAAACGGCCCGTATGACACCCCGATATACGCGATTGACGTCATGCTTCCGAACAATGTCATGGTGAAGGGGATCAGAGCGACCGAATCCGATCTCCAAATCTGCGACGCATTGATAGGGATGGACATAATAAGCCTTGGCGACATGCTTGTCACGAATGCACCAAATACAAAGTTCGAGTTTCGACTTCCGTCGAAAGGTGCGCCAACGTTGGCATAATCAAACTATGTACACGCCACGCGCTGCAATATCGACCAGAATCGTGCATAGACATGTGCCTACGTAACTCTGATAAGGTAGGCGACGATTTCGGGTTCGTGCGTGTCGTGCGCAAGGCCGTATGCGGCAACGGGCAAGATGGCGGTTGGTAGGGCGGGGCGTCCTCGACCCGCCGACACGGCGCGTCCAGAGGCCGCGCCCTACCGAATTCGCCGCCGAGATGGCGGCGTTCCCAGTCAATCCCGCCCGCCGCGCCGCAAGGTCCGCCGGGTGCGTTCAGTTCGTCCAACACGGCTGCTCGGAAATAGGGAGTGGCGCGTCGGTAACGTCCGCA
Organism: Kiritimatiellia bacterium; assembly: GCA_017411125.1. Lineage (GTDB taxonomy): Bacteria > Verrucomicrobiota > Kiritimatiellia > RFP12 > UBA1067 > RUG572. The sequence goes on along the minus strand of JAFPNP010000168.1, from coordinate 794 downwards.
CGCAACTACACGTTCTACATGTTCTACACGGACAAAAGCAACGGCCAAAGCAAAGGCGAAATCCTGTCAAACCAAAACCACACATCAAAAGGACCAACAGCATGAGTTGTGGCAAAACCGGTCTGACCAGTTTTGCCACAAGTCGATTGCCCAGCACCCGATGACAGACCGTGAGATTCACGGGAGGGACGCGCCCCGTCGCGTCCCTCTTTGTTTCCCGACGCTTGCGTTTCATCCGCCAACCCCACGCGCACGGCGCAGATTGACATCCAGACCGCCGGCCTCATGATCATCGTCAAGTAGCAACAGCGGGCTGCGACGGCGGGGGCGCACCCCTCTAGCGACCGCTGCGCGGCTCACTTCGTTCGGGGGATACGTCGCTACGCAGGGAGGGCGCGTGAGGTTACGCGCCCAGCCACGAAATCCCCCGCCCGTCGGCGGGGGATTTTCTTTTGTCTCGTGGCGGCAGTTGCTGTTCGTCCGCCAAACCCACGCCGGATTGTGGTATAATGTGCGGCGTCAGAGAACAAAGGATCAATTTGCATGCCACCGATAGAAATCATAGCGAGACCTGTCCGAAACAGGATAAGCGTTGAAATACCAAAGCGGTATCGCTCATACTCTTTCAGGGTCGTGTTGGTTCCAATCCCCCTAGATGCTGATCGGGGGACAGAGAGTGCAGGCGAGGAAATCGACCCGCGTGTACGCGCAATGCGCGGTTTGATAAAAATGTCTCCAGGCGACAGGATCGGCGATGAACTCCATGATGAAATGATGGAACGGTACGAGGCGTT
>JAFPNP010000167.1 GCA_017411125.1 Kiritimatiellia bacterium | reverse complement strand
GGGTAAACTCCAGAGTGAAAACGACTGGCATATCCCGGTCCGTTATGGTATAATGCCATTCCGTACATGCGATAGGAAGAAGGGTGAAGATTATATGAAATACGACAAGAACCATGCGTTGCTGGAGGTGCGCGTGCCAGGTCTGCCGCCGCCGAAAAGCGGGAAGGTGCGCGACGTGTTCGATCTCGGCGACACGTTGTTGATGGTTGTCACCGACCGCATCAGCGCGTTTGACGTCATTCTGCCATGCGGTGTGCCGGACAAGGGAAAGGTGCTCAACCAGCTTTCCCTCTTCTGGCTGGATTTTCTCGGCGTCAAGAACCATCTTGTCACGGCCGATGTCGATCGCTACCCTGCCGAACTCCAGTGCGTCAAGGAAGACCTGCGCGGGCGTTCGATGCTGGTGAAGAAGGTTGGCATGATCGAGGTCGAGTGCATAGCGCGCGGCTATCTCACGGGCAGCGGCTGGAAGGAATATTGCAAATCTGGCACTGTCAACGGGCAGAAGCTGCGGGCGGGCTACCAGAACGCCTCCAAGCTCGACGAGGTGCTTTTCACTCCAACGACGAAGGCCGCGATCGGCGACCACGACGAGGCCATCGACTACGCGCAGACCGAATCGCTCGTGGGCGCGGAGACGGCGAAACTCCTGAAGGACGCCACGATCGGCCTCTACTCCAAGGCGGCCGACTACGCCCTCAAGCACGGCATCATCATAGCGGATACGAAGTTCGAGTTCGGAAAGGACGCCGACGGTTCGCTCATCCTCGCCGACGAAGTGCTCACTCCGGACAGCTCTCGTTTCTGGCCGCAGGCGTCGTATGCCGTCGGCGCGAACCCGCCGTCGCTGGACAAGCAGTTCGTGCGCGACTGGCTTGATTCCGTCCACTTCAACCACCAGCCGCCGGGTCCGGTGCTTCCGGACGACGTGATCGCGCGCACGCGGGAAATATACGTCAAGGCATACGAGGAGCTTAGTGGCAAGAAGCTGGTCTGAAGGCGCGCGCGCGGCGATCGACGCCTATCCGTGGGAAAACCCGTCGGACAAGGTACGTGCCGTGCGCGAGACGGAGCTGGTTAGCTTCGGCGAGGCCGTGGAGGTCGAAGACCTGCCCCTTGCCGTGCGGCGGTGGGTCGCGAAGGCCGGGCGGCCGCGCCACGTCTGGAGGGGCGAGAGCTGGAAAGAGGCCGTGGGCGGTTTCGAGAAGGCTGTCCTCGAGCAGGTTCTCGCAAAGGCGAAAGGCAATGTGTCGGCGGCGGCCCGTCTTCTGAAAACGACGCCGAGAGTGATTTCATACAAGGCAAACAAATACGGAGTAATGAAAAAATGGGATTCTTCGATCAAGTAAAGCAGGCTATGCAGCTGCGCAGCGAAACGAAAAAACTGCAGGCCGAAATGGAAAAAATAACCGCCGAGTATTCCAACGGCGGCATCACGGCGACTGCCCGCGGCGACATGTCCATCACGTCCATAAAGATTTCGCCCGAAACGTGGGCCGAGGTTTCGTCCGGCAAGACGGAACGCTTCGAGACGATGCTCTTCAACGTCGTGAACGGCGCGCTCAAGAGCGTCAAGAAGGCGACGCAGGAGCAGATGATGGACATGATGAAGAACGGTGGCATGAACGGCCTCTTCGGGCAGTGACGCTTGCGCCGGTAGAAAACCTCGTAAGGGCTCTTGGACGGCTGCCCGGTCTTGGCCGGCGCAGCGCCGGCCGCGCCGCGCTTGCGCTTTTGCGCGAACCCGAGCGGTTGCTCGAGCCGTTGGCGCTGGCGTTGCGCGACGCGCAGGCCGGGGTATGCGCTTGCGCGCGCTGCGGCGCGTTTACCGTGCGCGACGCGAATCCTTGCGCTCTATGTACGGACGCTACGCGCGATGGCGCGACCGTCTGTGTGGTTGAAGAGGCGGCCGACGTCGTGACGATGGAGGCGTCCGGCGCGTTCCGAGGCCGTTATCATGTGCTTGCGGGGAAACTTTCGCCAGTGAGGCACTGCGGCCCGGAGAAGTTGCGCATAGCGGAATTAAAGGACCGTATTGCCAAGGAGGGTTTCGGCGAAGTGCTGCTCGCGCTTTCCACCGACATGGAGGGCGATGCCACGGCTGGTTACATCGTGGAGACTCTGCGGGCGTTCCCGTCCGCGGAATCGCCGGTGAGGGTGACGCGACTGGCTTTCGGTCTGCCTGCCGATTCGGGCGTATCTTATTCCGACCCGCTGACGCTCAGGCGTGCGATAATGCACCGATGCCCCGCTTAGTTCGAGCACGGTATTTGCCTGAAACGGGATTTTATGGTATACTCGCAATTCACTTGAACTTGAAAGGAATCCACATGAAGAGATTTGTTGCCGGATTGATGGCTTTGGCTTGTTTCGCGCAGGCCGAGACGATTGACGTGCCGTGCGGGCAGACTCGCGCGGTGGATGCAGGGTGCAAGTTCGCTGGCGGCGTGCTGGTCAAGACTGGCGGCGGCACGCTGGATCTCACCGGTGCGATTCTGGCGAATGGGGGGCTTGAAATCCGCGAGGGCGCCGTGCGCCTGACGGCGGGCGTGGCGCGGACGGCGACGGGGAGGTTTCTCAAGTTCGCCGTCACGAAGACTCGCCCCGGCGCACAGTACAGCGGGAGCGGTCCGCAATACAGCGAATTCTGGCTTTTGAAGGACGGGCGGCGTGTGCCGTTTCCGGTCGGAACGAAGGTGATTGCAGGGAATGTGGGCGCGGTCGAAGGGCCGGACAAGGCGATCGACGGAAACCTGTCCACCAAGCACTACAGCGATACGCCGCTTACGCTTGACTTCGGCACGGCGGTTTCTTTCGACGCATATTCATTCGCCACTGCCAACGATGCTTTGGGGCGCGACCCTATGGACTGGTCTCTGTCTGTCGGCGAGTTGAAGGATGGCCAGGTGGTTTGGCAGGTAGTCGGGTCGTTCGCCGGCTATTCCGCGCCGGCGGCAAGGAACAAGGAGGTGGGCGAGAATTTTCCCGTGGCGTTGCGCGACGTAGTGCCCGGCGGCTATCCCGTGACGGTGTGCGGAAAGGGGCGGCTCGTTTTGTCCGGCGCGAGCGAGACGCTTGAGAACGTGAGCGGCGGCGGGCTGATAGTGCTTGAAAACTCCTCGGTGGCGATTTCGCGGAACGCGGCGTTTACTGGGTCCGTGACAGGCGGGGACGTGTCGTATCGATGATTTCGGCGGGCAATTCCGCAGCGGGACGATCTCGCAGGCAAGACAAGACAGAATGTAAAACAGAAAGAAGAAGGGCGAATATAATGGAACAGGAAAGATTCGAAATAGCGATGATCGGTGGCGGTCTGGAGTCGTTCATGGGCGCGGTACACCTGAAGGCTATCGAAAAGGCGGGCAACGTGCGGTTGGTCACGGGCACGTTCGGCAGTACGCGAAAGACGACTTACGACTGCCAGATTCCGTACGGGCTGCAGGATAGCAAGCTGTATGGCGCGTACCGCGAGTTCTTCCGCGCGCAGGCGCGGCTTCCGAAAGAGAAACGGGTTTTGTTCGCGACGACGCCGGTTCCCAATACTATGCATTATCCGGTGGCGATGTCGTCGATGGACGCGGGCATTCCGGTGCTTGGGGAAAAGCCTTTTACGTGCAACATCGACGAGGCGGCCAATCTGGTGCGCAAGGCCAAGGCAATGAACGTGCCCTACCGCATCGCGATGGTCTATCCCGCCTACACTATGCTTGGCAAAGCCAGGGATCTCGTCAGGGATGGGCGTATTGGAATCGTCCGGCGGATGGTTATCTCCATGCAGCTCGGCTGGATGGCTCCGCGCGTGGAGAACAAGGGCAACCGCCATGCGCTGTGGCGCACCGACGCGCGCAAAAACGGCCACGGGGGCGTCATCAACGACTTGCTGACCAATTGCCAGTTCGTTATGGAGTACGTCACGGGGTTCCGCATCAGCGAGGTGTGCGCGTGCGGGCACGCCTGCGTGCCGGGGCGGCTTATTCCGGACGACGCTGTCGTGATAGCGCGCACCGAGCAGAAGATACCGGGCGTATTCCTTCTTTCGCAGGTCGCGACCGGGCACCGCGAGGGACTTGTGTTCGAGATATGGGGCGACAAGGGTTCGATGCGCTGGTGGGAAAGCGATCCCGGCAAGCTCGTGATCATCGACGTCGCGGGCGAAAGGCAGGAATACAGGGACGAAACCCCTCCTGGCGCCCCTGGCGGCGTATCGACTCCGTTTGGAGGCAGCGAGGCATACGTCGACGCGCTTGCCCGCATCTACCGCGATTTCGCGAACGAGCTCGCGGGGCGCGGGACGGCGCAGGGCGACCACGTGCTCGGCATGACGCTGGACGAAGGGTTGCGCAGCATCGCGGTGATCGACGCGGCGACGCGGAGCATGCTGCCGCCGCGCGACGATGCGCCCCCGGTGCCGAAGTGGCTGCCGGTCGTGGTGCCGAACGTGTGACGCGTGGCATGTGATGCGCCCGCGAATTTCCAGTTTCAATTTCGTCCGGGGTTTGATATACTAACCCCCGTTTTTCACCGAAAGGAACAAGTAGAAATGGCTGTAATAGGACAAGGCCTTGTGCTGATGGTCGCCGGCATGGGCATAGTGTATCTTTTTCTGACCGTTCTGATATTCGTGGCGAAGTATTCTTCCGCCTTCGTCGCAAGGTTCGACGGCATACTGCCGCAGGACGCGCCGAAGAAAGCCCCCGCGAAGAAGTCCGCCGCCGGCGACGACGCCGACGTCGCGCTCGCGATCGCCGTGGCGCTCAACGGCTGACATCTATTTCAACCATAAAACAGAGACAAACAAAATGGCAAAGAAAAACGTAAAGTTCATGCTTACCGCGTTCCGCGACGGTTTCCAGAGCGTCGTCGGCGCGCGCGTGCTTTCCAAAGATTTCCTTCCGTGCGTCGAGGAGGCGTACGCGGCGGGCGTCCGCTGGTTCGAGGCCGGCGGCGGCGCAAGGTTCCAGAGCTGCTATTTCTACTGCCAGGAGGACGCGTTCGACGTGATGGACAAGTTCCGCAAGGCCGCTCCCGAGGCGGATCTGCAGACGCTGTCCCGCGGCGTGAACGTCGTCGGCCTCGAATCGCAGTCGAGCGACATGATCAAGCTCCACGCGCAGATGTTCAAGAAGCATGGCATGAGCTCGATCCGCAATTTCGATGCGCTCAACGACGTGAACAACCTCAAGTGGTCCGGCCAGTGCATCCACGACGCCGGGCTCAACCACGAAGTGGTCGTCACGATGATGGGGCTGCCTCCCGGCATCGACAACAAGGGCACGCATACGCCGGAGTTCTACCGCGACCGTCTCAAGATGATCATGGACGCGGGCATCCCGTTCGACCGCGTGGCCTTCAAAGACGCCTCCGGCACCTCCACGCCCACGACGGTCTACAATACGATGAAACTCGCCCGCAAGCTTCTCGGCGACAAGGTCCACATCCAGTTCCACTCGCACGAGACCGCCGGCAACGGCGTGGCGTGCTATCTCGCCGCTCTGCGCGGCGGCGCGGACGGCCTCGACCTTTCGATGGCTCCGATGAGCGGCGGCACGTGCCAGCCGGATATCATCACCATGTGGCACTGCCTTGACGGCGACCCTGATTTCGGTTTCGACTTCGACATCAACAAGATCAAGAAGGCCGAAGACGCCTTCAAGAACGCGATGAAGAAGTACTTCCTTCCGCCGGAGGCCATGAACGTGAACCCGCAGATCGTCTGGAGCCCGATGCCCGGCGGCGCGCTCACGGCGAACACGCAGATGCTGCGCGACAACAACATGATGGACAAGTACGACGACATGATCGCCGAGATGTACGACTGCGTGCGCCTTGGCGGCTTCGGCACGTCGGTCACGCCGGTCTCGCAGTTCTATGCGCAGCAGGCGATCCAGAACGTCATGTTCGGCAAGTTCAAGAAGTTCGCTCCCGGCTACGCGAAGATGGTGCTTGGATACTTCGGCAAGACGCCTGTTCCGCCGGATCCGGAAATCGTCAAGAAGGCATCCGAGTTCATGGCGTCCAGCGACCTCAACAAGGCGTACAGCCAGCCTACGACGAAAACGGTTCTCGAAATGAACGACGCCGACCCGAAGAAGGGCGGAGCCGTCGCGAAGAAGATGCTCGAAGACGCCGGCCTTCCCGTCACCGACGAGAACATCTTCATCGCCGCTTCCTGCAAGGAGAAGGGCATCCTTTTCCTCAAGGATCCGTCAAAGGCCCCGATGGGCTGCCGTTTCGCCGAAGAGGCGAAACCCGCCGGCGGCAAGGGCGGCCCCGTGACCGTGACGATCAACGGCAAGGCATATGGCGTGGAGATCAAGGGCGACGGCAAGGCCGTGGTCAATGGCAAGCCTGTGGACTTCAAGGCGGAGGCCGGCATCAAGGCCGCCGCTCCCGCCGCCGCAGCGCCCGCAGGTGGTACCGAAGTGAAGGCTCCCGTGCCCGGAACGGTGCTGCGCGTTACGGCGAACTCCGGCACGAAGGTGTCGAAGGGCGACGAAATCCTCGTCATGGATGTCATGAAGATGGAAACGCCCGTAGCCGCGCCGTGCGACGGCACGGTGACGCTGAACGTGGCGGCCACGGACAAGGTCGCGACCGGCGACGTGCTTGCGGTGATCGGGTGATGCCTGAAAGGAAAGCGACGATGAAACGTTTTGCACTGGCCTTGGTCGCGGCGGCGTTCGCCTTTGCCGCGCAGGCCGACGGCGACTGGAAGACCACTCTCGGCAAGGTGAAAGACCTTTCGGGCGACACCGGCATCGCCGGATTCGCCCGCAAGGAAGCTCCCGCCTACATCACCGGCAACTACGCCGAAAAGGATCGTGTCGCGGTAAACGACATGCTCGGCAAGAATCCGCACGACGCCAAGAGCGGCTACAAGACGCCCAACGGCTATCGCGATCTCAAGAGCGGCAAGTGGATCGGCGGGTACTTCGACGATACCGGCGCGTTCGTCGAGGGGCATGAGGTCAAAGTGCTGGGCGGCTTGCCCTACGGCATAGGCCAGCTCATAATGATACCGCTCTGCCTCGTGATGATATACCTCGCCATCGTCAAGGGCTTCGAGCCGTTGCTGCTGCTGCCGATCGGTTTCGGCGGACTGCTCGCCAACTGCCCTCTCGGCGGCGTCACCGCTCCGGCGATGATGCACGACGGCGTGGTGAGTTTTCTCGCTTCCGGGATACCGGTGATGCAGGGCGGAGTAATCGAGCCGGGAGGATTTCTCTACTACTTCTTCAAGTTCGGCATCGACACGGGCGTGTTCCCAATCATGATCTTCATGGGCGTCGGCGCGATGACGGACTTCGGTCCGCTGATCGCCAACCCGAAGATGGCGCTCCTCGGCGGCGCGGCGCAGTTCGGAATCTTCTTTGCGCTCTTCGGCGCACTTGGACTCGCCGCCCTCTTCGGCAACGATTTCTTCGGCTGCGACCCGCTCAAGGCCGCCGCCTCCATCGGCATTATCGGCGGCGCTGACGGCCCGACCGCGATCTGGCTCACGTCGCGTCTGGCGCCTGATCTTTTGGGCGCAATCGCCGTGGCGGCCTATTCGTACATGGCGCTCGTGCCGATTATCCAGCCGCCCATCATGAAGGCGCTCACCACCAAGGAGGAGCGCGCCATCACGATGCCGCCGCTCCGCGAAGTCAAGAAGATAGAGAAAATCTGCTTTCCGCTCATCGTGCTGCTCCTCTGCGCCACGCTGCTGCCCAGCGCCGTGCCGCTGATCGGCGCTCTGATGCTTGGCAATCTCGCGAAGGAGGCGGGGCCGTCCGTGGCGCGCATATCCGATACGATGTCCAACGCCCTCATCAATATCGTCACCATCATGCTCGGCCTTTCGGTCGGCTCGAAGCTCGCGTGCGAGAAGTTCCTTTCCGGCACGACGCTCGGCATCCTCGCGCTCGGGCTCTGCGCGTTCTGCGTGGGCACGGCCGCCGGAGTTCTGATGGCGAAGCTGATGAACTTGTTCTCGAAGGAGAAGGTGAACCCGCTCATCGGATCCGCCGGCGTCTCGGCGGTGCCGATGGCCGCGCGCGTCTCGAACAAGGTGTCGCTTTCCGAGAACCCGGCGAACTTCATCCTGATGCAGGCGATGGGGCCGAACGTTTCGGGCGTGATCGGTTCCGCCGTGGTTGCGGGCGTGCTCTACACTCTCTGCCGCTAGGCTTGATTGGCCTAGCGTTGTTGAAAACCCGGTTGCGTTTGTCGCAGCCGGGTTTGATTGCATCGTCGCGATACTTGGTGGCTGCATTTTCCGTTTACTGCGGCAGGCCGTAAAGGGGCGCCGCTCCGCGTGATCGGGTTTGCGAACGTCTGCCGAATGTGGTATACTTTCGTCCATGGGCGAACAAAAACCCAAAGGAGGTCTTGCTGACGTAAAACCGACATAGCGGCCGCATAAGCGACCGATAGATTTTGCATAACTGCAAACGCGACGTTCTCTTGAAAACCGTGGAAAGTCTTCAATGCGTGAACGATGAGTTGGCAGGGATGCGCCCCGTTTCGGGGGCGTGTTCTTCAGCCGTCTTGTATTCACGTAAGGTCATTTCCACGGTACCGCAAGAGAGTATGAGATGGGCGAGGGGATGGGTCCCCGAAACCTTTTCTTTCCGTTGCGCAAACGGCGGCAGACGGAGAGGAGAGGAAAATGGCAGAAACGAAAATCATATCGATTCCCGACGGAAAGATATGCGACTACATCGACGGGAAATTTCGGAATGACACGCCGGAGGAATATGTCCGGCAGACGATAGAAAAGCGCCTTGTGAACGAACACAAGTATCCCAAGGATCGCATCAAGGTCGAGTTCCCTATAAAGATCGGCGACGCGAAGAAACGCGTTGACATTGCGATTTGGGATGATGGCGACGCCGACAAAGCCCAGCAAGGCATCCGGCTTGTCGTGGAATGCAAAGAGCAGAAAGTCAAGCCGTCGCATGCGAAGGAGGGCATCGGGCAGCTCAAGTCCTACATGGCCGCCTGCACCAACTGCGAATGGGGAATGTGGACGAACAGCGAATCCAAATTCGTGTTCCGCAAGGTCAAAGGCGAGGACGGCGGATGGTCGTTCGAGGAGTTCAACGACATACCGCCCGCCGACGGCTCTCTTGCCGACGTCGACCGTCCGAAACGGGCGAAACTCCGCGATGCCGCCGATGACAATCTCCTTTTCGTTTTCCGCACCTGCCACGACTACATCCATGTAACGGACGGCTTGCAGGAGGAGGAGGCGTTTTTCGAATTCCTCAAGGTAATCTTCTGCAAGATCGAGGACGAGAGGAATGTCCCGCACCCGCTTGAGTTCTACGCGACAAGCGCGGAACGCGGAAACTTCGACGGACAGCTGACCGTACAGAAGCGCATTCAGGCCATATTCAACCGGGTGAAGACGCTTCCTAAGTACCGGCGCATCTTCTCGGCGTCGGACGAAATATCCCTCAAGCCGCGTTCGCTTGCGCATGTGGTGGCGGAACTCCAGGGCTACAGCCTCCTTCGCACCGACATAGACGTGAAGGGCAAGGCATACGAGGAGCTTGTCGGGACGACAACGCGCGGTTCGCGCGGCGCGTACTTCACCCCGCGGAATGTCATGCGCATGGTCGTTGCGATGATCGATCCAAAGCCCGGAGAGAAGGTTCTCGACTCGTCGTGCGGCACAGGCGGATTCGTTGTCGCCGCCATGACGCACGCAGCCGCAGGTCTTGAATCCGAGTTCGCAGAAGAATACGGCGAACGCAGTTCGTGGGACGCGACCACCGAAAAGCAGTTCCAGAAGCGAATCGCCGAACTCGCCGAAGAAAACTATTTCGGATTCGACATAAACCCGCATCTCGTCAAGGCCACCAAGATGAACATGGTGATGAACAACGACGGCAGCGGCAACATCCTGCAGACCGATTCCCTCCAGCCGCCGCATCTATGGGACGCCGATTTCCGCGACGCGCTGACTTCCGCGCTTGGCATTTCCAAGGGATCGCTCCGCACCTGGCGCGATCTCGCCCAATTCAACGTCATCGTCACCAATCCACCCTTCGGCGCGAATCTCAAGATCGCAGACCATGCAATCCTCGAGCAGTTCGAGCTTGCACGCGTCTGGAAAGAAGACAAGGCGACAGGGCGCTGGACGATGACGGAAAAGTTGCAATCGTCCGTACCGCCGGAGATTCTGTTCATCGAACGCTGCACCCAGTTCCTTAAAGACGGCGGACGAATGGGCATCGTTCTCCCGGACTCCATCCTCGGCTCGCCGGGTCTCGGCTACATCCGCGAATGGCTTATACGCAACCATCGCATTGTCGCCTCGCTCGATCTTCATGCCGACACGTTCCAGCCGCACAACGGAACGCAGACCTCCGTCCTGTTCCTCAAAAAGAAGTCGCAGACGGAGAAGGACGCGGAGGAGAAAAGCGGCAAGATGGCATCCTACGACATCTTCATGGCGATGGTTGAGCGCGTCGGACACGACAAGCGCGGAAACACGCTTTTCAAGCGCGACAAGGAAGGCAACGAGATTCTCGTCCAGAACGCGGAGGGGCGCAACGTAAAAGTGACCGACGACCAGACGCTGGACGTTCCGGCGATATTCGCGGAATGGATGAAGAAGGAGGGGCTGTCATGGTAGGCGGCGCGGAGGGCGTTGCCGCATCGCCGGTCAAATGGTGCGCTGTTTCGCTTGACGAGGTGGTTTCACGCGGCAAGCGCCTCGAAGCGAGCGTGTTCGACGTCGAGGCGCGAAATGCAAGGGATACGATAGTGTATGGGATATATGGCTATGTGCAGTTGTCGAGCCTTGTGGAAAGTGCATATTATCCCGGTCGATTCAAAAGGATTTATTGCCAAAGAGGCTATGGCGAACCATTCTATCTCGCGTCTCAGATTACAAGCATACGACCAAAGGCGGAGAAAACCATCTCTGCATTGACGAACTGTGACATGTCTGAATTACGGCTTCGCAAGAAGACGTTGCTTCTCACACGCTCTGGCACGATTGGCCCGGTGGCCTGCGTCTCAAAATCCACTATGGGGAAGGTGTTTTCAGACGACATTATCCGAATTTCGTTCAAGGCCGATTTCGATCTTGGATATGTCTATGCGTTTCTGAAATCGCGTATTGGCAATCTGCTGCTTGCGACAAACAGATACGGCTCTGTGATAACGCATCTTGAACCTGAGCACCTTTCGGCGATACTGTTACCCGATGCGCCGGAGGCGTTGAAGCGGAAGATAAACGACTTTGTGGCGAAGTCGTACGAGTTGCGGGACGAATCGAACGCGCTTATCGACAAGGCGACAGCCATGCTTGTCGCAGAACTGAAACTGCCGCCCATCGAGAAACTTGCCCCTCCCGCAAATGCGTTCAGCGTGAAACTTGACGATTGGGCCGGGCGGCTCGATGCCTCATACCATGTGCCGGTAGTCGGTGCCATCATCGCGCATCTGAAAGAACACGCTGCGGAGGTGGCAACGGTTGCCGACCCGCGCGTCAGCAAGAATGTGATTTTGCCAGGAAGATTCAAGCGCGTTTATGTGGAAGAAGGTTATGGGCGAATATTCATCGGCGGAAAACAGATTCACGAACTCGATCCGTCGAACAAGAAGTATCTTTCTCTTGTGCATCACAAGGACAGGATAGGTGGCCAGTTGGAACTGCACGAGAACATGACACTCATAACATGCAGCGGAACAATCGGGCGCGTCGCTTTGGTTGGACGGCATTGGGAGAACTGGACGGCCAATCAACATATCATCCGCATCGTCCCGGCGAATGACGGTATGGCGGGATTTCTCAATATCTGGCTTTCGACCGAATATGCGCACCCGCTTATCGTGCGGCACACATACGGTTCGGTGATCGACGAAATCGACGACGCGCAAGTGCGGAGCGTTCCCGTACCGCTGCTGAAGGACAAGACGGTTCAGGATGAAATAAACGCCCTTGCTCTTCAAGCGAACGAAAAGCGTTACGAGGCGTACAATCTCGAACAAAAGGCACTTGCACTTATGGAGCGGGAAGTCCTTTCGCCGATATCATAGTGACGTGGCGACAAGGGGAGTGCGGACGCACCAATGACTGGTGCATCCGCAATCGTCGTCATTTCAGCTCATCAATCCTTGCTTCGTCCACCTCCTTGAAATCTGGCGTTTCGCCTTCTTGAAGGGAAGCATCCCATATCTCGGAGAAGGCGATGCCCTTGCCGAAGGACAAGAGTTTGTCCATCCATGGCAAATGCGATGCCTCGGCCGTTTTCGCGCCAGACTGCGGCGGCGGCGTGCCTGTCGGCGAAACCGCCGCGAAACGTCCTATAGGCCGAGATGCAAAACTAGTACTACCTTTGCGCAAAACTAGCACTACTTTTGCGCAAAACTAGTGCTAGTCTTGCAGCTGTCCCCTAAGGCGTTTGACAACGCCCCTTAAGATATGTTAAACTGTTTTTGCAATGAAAACGAAGTCCTTAAACGCGCCTAAACGCATAAGCTCCCGCCCGTCCAAGTCAAGAAACGACTGCCAACTGGATCCTTCCGAGTTCCGGGGCGGAATGGGCGTTCGGTTTAATCCGATTAAATGCAGCAAAAGGAACGAAAAGCATAAATACAGGCTTCAACCGGAAGGCGCAAGCGACAATATCGTGGACATCACGGATTTGGCGAAGGAGTTGGCTACCCAGATTCCAAACGTGCGCTTCAACGTGATAGAGAGCATTCTCAACGCGCTCTTCGATGAAATTCCAAAGTACATTGCGCACACCGGAAAGTCGGTTCGGATTGGAAACCTTGTCACCTTGACGACCTGCATCAGCGGAACCCTGCCGCACGCCAACGACGAGGCCGACCCGGAGAAGAACAAACTCGAACTGCACGCAATTGAAGTCCCTGCGCTTCGCCACATGTTTTCACGCGCCAAACTGGTCAATGCGCTCTACAAGTCGTCGGCAAGTGTGCTGGAGGTCGTCGGCGGGCGAGACCGGCAAGACAATGTGGTGGACGAATCGCATGAAACGATCGTCGTTGCGCGGGACGGCACGTCGGTCTACGCGCCGGAGCAGAGTTACGACGACGACTGCGCGGCTGGGCGTGCATGGCTTGAAACGCTGGACGGGAAATGCGTCGGCAGGTTTGACGTGCTGAGCGCAACCAATGTCATGTTGCGTCTGATGCTTCATCTAGAGGCGCGCAACGTCCCGTCAGAATGCAGGCTTGTGGTGGAGACTTTCGGGACGAAGGAGGCATCCGAAAGCGGCAACGCGCTGTTTTTACGCTATGCCCGCACTGTCCGGCTCGCCAAGGACGGGCTGCGCATTCGCGCTTGACCGCGAGTCGCGTCGGCGCGTGAGGACACGCGCCCTCCCGTACGACGGCGAGGGCGCCGTCGCTACGCATGGCGTTTCCCGCAAGATTTTTTCCCGTTTATCGCGAAGATTTGGTATAATCTACGTCCCATGAACATACTGAAAATGATTTTCGGCACCAAGAACGAGCGCGACCTGAAAAGGATCGCGCCTGTCGTGGCGCAGATAAACCGCCTCGAGGCGGAGCTGGAGTCGCAGCATCTCGCGGCGGAGGACTATCCCAGAAAGACCGCCGAGTTCAAAGAGCGCGTCGCAAAGGGCGAGACGCTCGACCAGTTGTTGCCCGAGGCGTTCGCTCTCGTGAAGAACGCCTGCCGCCGCCTCGTGGGCACGACCGAAGAGGTGTGCGGCCACACGCTCACATGGGACATGGTTCCGTTCGACTGCCAGCTAGTCGGCGGCATCGTGCTGCATCAGGGCAAGATCGCCGAGATGCAGACAGGCGAGGGCAAGACGCTCGTCGCCACTCTGCCGCTCTACTTGAACGCGCTCACCGGAAAGAACGTGCAGCTCGTCACGGTGAACGACTATCTCGCGTTGCGCGACGCCACGTGGATGGGGCATCTCCTGAAATTCCTAGGCCTCACCGTCGGCTGCATCCAGAACTACATGGACTCCGAGGAACGCCGGGCGCAGTACTTGTGCGACGTGACTTACGGCACGAACAGCGAGTTTGGTTTCGACTACCTGCGCGACAACGGCATGGCGCAGTCGCCCGAGCAGGTGGTGCAGAACGGGCACAACTTCGCCATCGTGGACGAAGTGGACTCCATCCTCATTGACGAGGCCCGCACGCCGCTCATCATCTCCGGCCCGGCGACGATCTCCACGAGCGCCCAGTACACCGCGATGAAGCCGCTCGTGGAATCCATCGTGCGCGTCCAGATGTCGCAGTGCAACGACCTCATCGCCCAGGCGAAGAAGGCCCTTGCCGACGGCGACGAGTGGGGTTGCAAGAAGCGCATCTACCAGGTGTACCATTCGATGCCGAAGCACAAGCAGATGCTGCACATGTTCGAGGACGCCGCCATCCGCAAGCTCCACGAAGACGTCGAGATGCAGATGCTCAGCGAAATGCACAAGGAGGAGGGCATCGCCCTCAGAGGCGAGCTTTACTTCACCATCGACGAGCGCACGCGCGAGGTGGCGCTGACGGACAAAGGCTGCGACAAGATGAATCCGAGGGATCCGCAGATGTTCGTGATTCCGGACCTCGCGGCGACGATGAGCCAGCTCGACGGCGACAAGGAGATGTCCGCCGAAGAGAAGGCCGACAGGAAGCGCGAGGCGCAGGTGGACTTCATGGAGCGTTCCGCGCGCGTCCATGTCGTCGACCAGCTGCTGCGCGCGTACTGCCTTTACGAAAAGGATGTCGACTACGTAGTGCAGCCCGACCCGCAGGGCGTCGGGCACGTATACATCGTGGACGAGTTCACCGGCCGCATTCTCCCCGGCCGCCGCTGGTCGGACGGTTTGCACCAGGCCGTCGAGGCGAAGGAGGGCGTGGAGATCGAGCGCGAGAGCCAGACGCTCGCCACCATCACGATCCAGAACTACTTCCGCCTATACAAGAAGCTCGCCGGTATGACCGGCACGGCGGAGACCGAGGCGCGCGAGTTCAAGGACATCTACAAACTCGACGTCGTGGCGATCCCCACCAACCGCCCGATCCGCCGCATAGACGGAAACGACCAGATATACCGCACGCAGCGCGAGAAGTACAAGGCCATCATCGAGGAGGTGCGCAAGCGCCACGAGGCCGGCCAGCCCGTCCTGCTCGGCACCGTGACGGTCGACACTTCGGAAGTGCTTTCCCGCCTTCTGAAGGTCGCGAAGATTCCGCACGAGGTGCTGAACGCGAAGAACCATGCCCGCGAAGCGGAAATCGTCATGCTCGCCGGCCAGCCGGGAGCCGTCACTATCGCCACCAACATGGCAGGCCGCGGCACGGACATCAAGCTCGGCCCAGGCGTCGTGGAAATCCCGCAGGAGGTCGTGAAGAGCAATCTTCGCCTCGACGACAAGATGCCCGGTTCGCCCAAGACCATCCGCCAGCTTCTGGAGGAGCGTCCGCAGGGACTGCACGTGATCGGCTCCGAGCGCCACGAGTCGCGGCGCATCGACCGCCAGCTGCGCGGCCGCTGCTCCCGCCAGGGCGACCCCGGCAGTTCGCAGTTCTATATTTCTCTCGAAGACCAGCTCATGCGTCTCTTCGGTTCGCAGCGCATAAGCGGCATCATGCAGCGCCTCGGGATGAAGGAAGGCGAGGTAATGGAGCACCGTTGGCTGAACAAGAGCGTGGAGACGGCCCAGCGCCGCGTGGAGCAGCAGCACTACGCGATCCGCAAGCGCACGCTCGAGTTCGACGACGTGATGAACAAGCAGCGCACGATAGTGTACGACCTGCGCGGTTCGATTCTCTCCGGCACGCAGGAGGACGTACACGGCACGATTCTCGACGTGATGAACGATCTCGTGTTCGCGCAGTGCGAGCGCTTCCTCTGCGCGCCGAAAGACGCACAGGTGGGTGACTTTCTCCAGTGGCTCGGCGTCACGTTCCCGGTGACCGTTTCGGAAGACGAGCTGAAGCCGCTGCTCGGCGAGCCGGAGAAGTCCGCCGCTTTGGTGTTCGGCCGCGTGAAAGAGGCGTACGAGGCGAAGTGCGCCAGCGAAGACCAGCGCGTGCTGCCCTTCATGGAGCGCGGCGTGTTTCTGCAGTGCATCGACCGCGAATGGCAGGACTACCTCCGCGCGATGGACGACCTTCGCCACAACGTCAATCTGCGTTCCTACGGCCAGCGCGATCCGCTTGTGGAGTACAAGCGCGAGGCGTTCAACATGTTCGAGAACCTGATGGTCACGATAAAGACTTCTGTCGCGAACACGGAGTTCCGCGCCACTACGGCGCAGAACGTGCGCAGGATGATCGCCGTGCCGCAACCGCAGGTGCGCACGAACGGCGGCGATTTCGACGGCGCCCAGCAGGCGGAGGAGAAGCCTGCGCCCGCCGAGGCTCCCGTCGAGAAGCCGAAGAGCACGCAGGACGTATTCGCCTCCATGATGAGCCAGGTGGCGGGGCATCCGGTGCGGGCCGTGCCGGTGCGCCGTCTGCCCGCCGGAGCGCCGGGAGGCGCGGTTCCGGTCGTCGGGCGCAACGACCCCTGCCCGTGCGGCAGCGGGAAAAAATACAAAAAATGCTGCGGGCGCGGTCAGTTCTGAGCTGGAAGCGTTCCTAACACGATGTAAGGCGTCGCATCC
>JAFPNP010000166.1 GCA_017411125.1 Kiritimatiellia bacterium | reverse complement strand
TCCGGCTCGACGCCGAGCAGAGCCCGTGCGTCAATTGCAGGCGTATCCCACGAGTCCATGAACTCAAGCCAGTCGTCCGGCGGCGCGTCCGTGCGCTGGACGGCGTACCGTGCGCTGCCGATCTGGCGGATGCGGCCTTCGGTCGGTGCAAGCACGCCCGCCGCGAGTTTGAGGAGCGTCGTCTTTCCCGCGCCGTTCGCGCCGACAATGCCCGTCCACGCGCCTTCGGGGAAATGCGCGGTGACGCCGCCGAGAAGCGGCTCGGCCATCCCCGGATAGGAGAAGGCGACGTTGTCGAACTGGAGAAATCGGGACATTACGACTCACTCTTTCACCTTGCGATACTTTATCGACAATTTTTTGCTTGGTCTCTCATTTCGGACGAGAACGGCCTTGCGAAAGGTAGATTCTCTATTTATTTACCCTTTCCAAGATAATAATCTCACCGTCCGACCAGTCTTCGCCGTCTCCGCCATGGTCGCAACAATCTTGTCAAATAGATGATCCATGATCGTTTTTGTTCCTTATTGTTTCTGGTAAGTTCATTGTTTCGCGGCGAGGCCGGGGCTGACTTCGACGGAGTCTGGATTGGTCCATTCAAAGAACTCTTCGGGGGACAGCCCCCGTCGAATTCTTTCCGCGTTCAATACCGCCTCAGCAGTTCTAGCATCTTGCGGTCGAGCTTGTGGCCGTGGAAGTCCTCGTAGGCGATATCCGTGCGTCCGGAATCCATGATCCCGAAACGTCCCCGCAGATTCCAGAGAGCCCAACCGATGTTCTTGCTCTTCCACAGTTTCAGGCAGTGCTCCATCCAAGCGAGCGCCACGGCGTGAGGCAACTTGTTGTTGCAGCCGAACTCGCCCACCATGCAGCATTCGTCCGCATCGAGAGCGCCTTGGTACTTGGCGACCGTAGTCTCCGGCGATGCGCTCAGCCCGCCCGGAGCGTAACCCGGTGCAAGAGGCCAGGTGGGCGGCGTCTTGGGAATGCCCTTGATGTAGTCCGTGCCGTAATGGGTGATCGCCATCGGCGTATAGCCCCGGAACGCCTGTCCCACGGACGGCACTTTGTACAGCTCCGGAACGGGAGCCCCCGCGCAGCGGTTTCCGTCCACCATGACGAAGCGCGCGGCATCCTCTTTCCGTATCGCGTCGATGAGCTTGCGGCAGAGCGGCAGGTAGTTCTTCCCCGCCGTGTGCCGCGTCGGCTCGTTGAAAAGGTTGAAGGAGAGGACTTCATTGGGAACGCCCTTCCATCTTTTCGCGAACGTCGCCCACATCTTGCAGGCGGCCTCCTGTGCCACGGGACTCGTGCCGAGCGGGAACGCCTCCGTCTGGTCGAGGATGCAGTAGCCGGGGATCCGGTGCAGCGCAATCTGCACGTGGATGCCGTACTGTCGACCCCAGCCGACCGCCTGATCCAAAAATTTCATCTTGCGTTCGTCGAGGTTCGTCCAGCTGTCGCCCCTTACGAGGATGCGGTAGTCGAGCGGCAGCCGCGCGAAGTTGAAACCCCAATCGTGCAGGGCCTTGAACTCCCACTCCACGAAATGCCCGTCCACGCGCGGATCGGGCGCGAGACCAGTCGTCGGGCAACGGAACATCCCCAGCAGATTGAATCCGCGCCATCTGTTCGCCGGAGTCCAGTCCTGCACATTCTCTTCCGCGCACAGCCTCGTAGCCGCCGCAGCCGAAACTACACCTCCGATGAATCGCCTACGCGTCAAACCACGGAGGCCTGCAACACCATGATTGTTCAACATCATCTTTTTTCTCCCTGTCAGACATTATATCATACCACGCGGACACGAGCGGCTTGCCGCGCGCGCCGAAGCAGTTGATCGGCGTCACGGCGAATCGCACTTCGCCCGCGCCCAGCTCGTCGAGCGCGAACCGGCGAAACGGCGTCGCCCCCTCGATTCGACAGTTTGGCATGAAACCGGGTTCTCGCCCCTTGAAATATTCGTCAAGCCAACGGCATGTATCGCGGAACTCAGGCGGTCTCGCGCCTTTCGCATCCGCGCGCATCGCGCATGTCGTCGCGCGAACCCTCGAACCAAAGCCCTGTCAGTACTTCGCCGTCGGAACGCAGAATGACATTGTCGAATCCATCAGGCGTTTCGTATTTTCATATAAAGCGATTCACCTTCGCGTCCGCTCTTTGCGTTTTTTCCAACTTGGCAGTTTGGCGTCGATGTGCATCCTTCTTTTTTATTGTCATACAGGTACCTCCGCGGCCTTTATTGTTTCATTCGGTAATGTCCGGTAAGAGGATAGGTGAAAAGGCAGTTTTCCTCTTTTGTCCCTGCGCCGATGTTGTGGATGACGAGCGGCGTTCCGTCTGGAGCCTTCCTGTCGCTCACGATCATGATGTGCGGAAGCCGTCCGCCGACTGTGGCAGTCACGAAGTCGCCCGGCTCGTAACCGGATGCCGTCTTGGTTGCCTTGAGACTCCAGCCCTTCCGTTTGAAATAGCACTGGAGGTTCGGCACGCGGCGGTGGTCGATGTTGGCGTCGGGCTTCTTGAGCCCCCAGTTCTGCGGATACTTCGTGAAACTGCTTTTCATGTCCTCATGGACGAGTTCCTGAAGATCGACCTTCCGCGCGTCGCGCAGCGCGCGTATGATCACGTCCGTGCAGACGCCCGACGTGCGCGGCACGTCACCGCCCGGATAGCCGAGTTTTCTATATGCCGGATCGTATCCGACCGTAACGCCAATCTGTCTTCGCGCCGCCGTGACGATGTCGACATTGTTCGTTCCCGCCTGCGCTGCCATCAATGCAAACATTACTGTACATCCGAGTATCATTACCATTTCCTTCATCCCATTTCGCCTCCTTTGCGTTCTTTGCGGTCAAATCTCATTGGGACAGACTATTGGCATTGGAACACTTCCATACTGGCAGCATTACTGCGCCACCTTTTCCGTCTTTTCATAGTTGTCGGGCGCGGCGAGGCCGGGACAAACGGAAGTCGAGTCGGGATTTGTCCACTCGAACGGGAAAGTCCGGCACTTCTCGGGCTTCACGGGATTGATACGGCAGAGGTTGTCATCGGTCAAGTAGGCGCAAGAGCCGTTCGGGCGGCTCTTGAGAATCAGGCTTTTTCGGTCGGGCGAGACTTCCGTTTCGTGTTCGATGAACCTGGCTTCGTCCATCCCGAGGAACGCCGCGATGCGCGCGATCTCTGCGTCCGCGACGCGCACGATACCGTTCTTGATGCGGCAGCATGCTCCGCACATCCGGCACTTGAACTCGCTAGACTCTACTTCTCCGCGGCCTTTGTCCATTTTCCTTTAGACCCTAATGTGTGTGCTGTTGCGCTTTACGTGCGCCGTGCAATACCTGTTAGCGCGGCAGATACGCACGGCGGCACGAGGTCGTCCACGGGACGGCCTTCGACGAGGCGGCGGCGGATTTCCGTCGACGACTCATGCGTGCGTGGATAGGACACGAATGTGCATCGGCTTCGCAGTTCTTCCCAGTTCTTCCACTTCGGCAGGTCTGCCATGTTGTCTTTACCTATTATATAGAAGAACTTCGCTCCGGGAAAACGCATCTCGGCTGCCCGCACAGTGTCGATTGCATACGATGGGCCGGGCGGAAGGCGCAGTTCGACGTCCCAAGCCTCGAACTTGGGATCCAGCGCGGCCACGCGCCGTACGAGTTCCCAGCGCATTTTGTCGGAAAGACCCCCCGGCACATCGCTGTCGCATACTTTGAAGGGATTGATCTTGGCTGGGATGAAGAGCAGTTTGTCCAGCGACAATTCGTCCACTGCCCGCCGGGCGATTCCAAGATGTCCGGAATGCACGGGGTTGAAACTGCCCCCGAAAAGACCTATCGAACGAGGGCGTTTCATCGTCCCCTGTATTTCCGGGATGCTTTGAGTATCGGTTTCTTTCGATTCCATCCCGGATATTATACAGCAACGGCAATCTAGCCGTCAATAACGAAATGGCCAAAAACACGTCATGACGTCAAAAAATGCCGTTATAGCGAGTGCGACAGACTATTGAAAGGGTGGTTGCACCAAGGCTGGCGCGATTAGAAATTTTTCCTCTCGCTTTTCGTCGCGGGATATGGTATACTTGTATCCGTTCCAAACCAAAGGAGAAAAAACAAATGGCAGGAAAACTTGAAGACCGCGTTAGAGAGATTATCGTTGACCAGCTCGGCGTCAACGCCGAACAGGTGACGCTTGAAGCGTCGTTCATTGACGACCTTGGCGCGGATTCGCTCGATTCTGTTGAGCTCATCATGGCTTTCGAAGAGGAATTCGGCGCGGCGATTCCCGAAGAGGATGCCGAGAAACTCACTACTGTGGGCAAGATCATCGACTACCTCAAGAGCAAGGGGTATGGCGATGACGGCACGGCTCCTGCGCAGTAACGCATGCGAATGATGCAAGAAGATTGGGGACAGGCAGTCTGCTTGCCCCTGTCTTTTTGTTGTCGCGAACGGTTGGGGCGGACTGGCGCATGAAGAAGAGCGAACGACCTTCAGACGAGTTCAACAGGCGAAACGCGGCTTTCGACAATCGGCTGCGTCCCGGGCAGTTTGAAGAGTTCGTTGGGCAGAAAAAGATTCGCGACCGGCTTGAACTGGCGGTGAAGGCCGCCAAAGAGCGCAACGAGACGCTCGACCACGTGTTGTTTTCCGGTCCTCCGGGTCTAGGCAAGACCACGCTTTCTTATATACTTGGCGATGCGATGGGCGTGCATGTTAAAACCACGTCCGGCCCTGTATTGACGAAGCCAGGCGACCTCGCAGGCTTGCTCACCTCGCTAGAAGCGGGAGACATTGTATTTATCGACGAAATCCATCGCATGGCGAAGACCGTGGAGGAGTATCTTTATTCCGCCATGGAGGATTTCGCAATCGACATCATGATAGACCAGGGGCCGAATGCACGGAGCGTCCGTCTGGAGCTGCCGCGATTCACCCTTGTCGGAGCGACTACGCGGATTGGCTTGATCGCCGCACCGCTTCGTGCCCGTTTCGGGTTGGTCAATCGTCTTGGTTTCTATGAACCTGCGGAATTGGCGGAGATCGTGACGCGCTCTGCCGCGAAGCTGGGTGTCGGCATCGACGGCGAGGGCGCGCTGGAAATTGCCGCGCGCGCGAGAGGCACTCCCCGCATAGCCAACAATCTCCTCCGGCGCGTGCGCGACTACGCGCAGGTGAAGGCGGGCAACATGATAACT
>JAFPNP010000165.1 GCA_017411125.1 Kiritimatiellia bacterium | reverse complement strand
TGCGCACGCCACAAGCCCGCGTTCTTCCGCCAAGGCCGTGTAGACGAAATCGCTTGCGACGATCGGAACGTTCTCCACGTCGCCAAGCCCGCCTCCGACGCCCGTCCAGCCTCCGCTCACGACAGCCGTCAATCCCTGGAGGGTCTGCCATCCGGCGCCCGTGGCGTCTGCAAGCGGATCGCGCCAGACGGCGAGGCGCGTGGCGAGATGTCCGCCCACGCCCGCGAACATCAGCGACGCGCCGCCGGCGATGCAGGCGAACGACGCCGTTCCCCAGAACCACGAAGCAGCGAAGAGCATGGCCGCGCAGGTGGCGGCCAGCTGCGCGAGGAGGCCGAAGTCCCCCGCAGCTGCGACGGCAAGCGCGACGCATCCGCCGCCGCCGCCAAGTTCGGCGAGCCGACGCAGCGTGACGCGCCCGTCCGGGAACGTGCCGGCGGCGAACACGACCATGCAGAGCTTGACCAGTTCGGACGGGTTGAGCCGTCCCGGAAGGTACAATCCGCCACGGTACCGGCGCCCGAACAGCAGCAGCGCCGCCAGCATCGCGAGCGCCGCGCCCAGCGCGATCCACCTGCACTTCGTCAGCAACGCTCCGCGTTCGCCGGAAAATGCGAGCATCGCGCCAAGGCCGCACGCCACGCCAAGCGCATAAGGCGCGAAAAAGCCCGTTCCCGGCACGCCGCCGGCGAGGCGCAACTGCACCAGCAGCCCTGCGGCCACGAGCACGCACGTCGCGGCAAGTATCCATCCGTCAAACCGCTTCATTCGAAATAGCCCAGCTCTCTGGCCTCGAGAAGTATTTTGCGGGCGACTGGAGCCGCCGCTTTCGCTCCGAATCCGCCATGCTCCACCAGCACCGTGACGACAAGCCTCGGCGACGCTTCGGGCGCGAAGCACGTGAACCAAGCATGGTCCGTCCCGGTCCCCACCTGCGCCGTTCCTGTCTTTCCGCATACGTCCAGCCCCGCGATTTCGCACGTCCGCCCCGTTCCGCGCCGCACCGCTTCGCGCATCATCTTTTTCACGCGGGCGCAAGCCGGCATGGTGAACGGACGGGCGCGCAGCGACGGCTTGGCCGTCGCGGACAGCGTCGGCGCTAGCATCAGCCCGTCGTCCGCAACGGCCGCCGTGAACATTGCCACTGCGAGCGGCGTGAGCTGCAGCGCGCCCTGCCCTATGGCAATCGGCGCCAGACCCGACGTCGACGCGCCCTCCGGCACTCCGCCCGCCGCGCTGGACAAAGAGATCGTGCCGGCCGGAAGAACCGTCACGCCGTCGCGCAGCTTTGCGGCGGCGACGGCGGTGTCGAAGCGTTCGGTTCCCAGTTCGCATCCGAGCTGCGCGAAATACGTGTTCGCGGAGTGCATGAGCGCCTCGCCCATCCCGATTCTCCCGAAACCACGCCACGTCTTCCGCCGCCGGGCGAACTCCGCCGCTTCCGAATCGCGTATCGGCGGAGTGGATCGGTTCGGACGCCAGCCTGCCGCAGGGCAGTCGTACACCGGCGAAAGTCCGTTCGAAAGCGCCGCCGCCGCCATGAACACCTTGAACGTGGAGCCGGGAGGATAGAGACCGTCCAGCGCCCGGTTCAGGTACGCCGCGCGCGGCGCGCTCACGAGGGCGCGGATGCGTCCCGTGGACGGCTCCAGCGCGACCACGGCTCCGGACTTTCCTTTCATGGCCGCTTCTGCCTTTGCCTGCAGTCCGGCGTCGATTGTCAGCGACACCGGTTCGCCGGACGCCAATTGCAGTTCGTCCAGCACTTTCTGGAACGTGGAACCAGGCTCCGCCACGGAAAGAGGAGCGCCGTATCTGTCGAGCGACACGCCGTTTTCGGGAATGACGTCGTTGGCGTTTGCACGGTGGTTGTGGCGCCGGAGAAAGCGCACGAAGCGCGGATCGCGCGGCCCTTGCGCTATCCAACGCGCGTGGACGAACGCGAGGCCCGCGAACGCCGCGACGACCAGCGCTCCAAGAATGCAGAGGCGGACGGACCATCCGCAGGGCGTGGAGTCCAGCCGTGCTTTTTTCCTGTGCCGCGCCACGCGATGCGCCTCCGTCAGCGGATGCCGATGACTTTGTGCATTTGGATGGAAAGCGACCAAGGCGGCATGGCGTCCGGGGAGTTCTTGTTCACTTTCACCAGCAGGTTCAGCGCGCGCCGGTAGTGGATGCGCCCGTCGGTATCGAGCGGCGATATGTAATAGTCGTCGGCGGATATCCGCTCGCGCATGGTCTTGCAGAAGGAGGCGATTTCGTCGGTGACGGCCACGATCCGCACTTCGTTGGCCTTCCGGATCATGACATTCTCCATGTAACGCGAAAAGTAGTTGGCCTTGGGCGAGACGGAAATGTAGTCGAAAAGATCCTGGCAGACGGGCGCGCGCACGCCGTTGGTTTCCAGCGCGACCCACATTCCCGCGTCCTTCAGCGCGCGCACCAGGACGTCAAGGTCGCGCTGTATCGACGGTTCGCCGCCGGTTACGATCACGCTCTTGTTGTCGAACTCTTTCACCTTGTCCACGATCTGCCTTTCGGTGAGCGACATGCGCTCGTCCTTGTGCGTGTCGCACCATTGGCAAGCCAGGTTGCATCCCGAAAAGCGGATGAACGTCGCCGGACGGCCGACGTTGCGGCCCTCTCCCTGCAGCGACGAGAATATTGCGTGTATGCCGTAGTTTGCCATTGCGTCTATTCCTTGGTGTATTCCGCGCACGAATCCGGCGTTTCCCAGACGCGGACGAACATCAGGCCTGGAAGATGCGCTGAAAGAAGCGAGAAGAAGTGGCGGGCGAGATTCTCGGCGGTGGAGCGGAAAGGCAGAGCCGCCGTGCGCATTCCGTTTTTCTCCACGACGGCGGCGATTTCGCTTTCGCCGGGCGAAGTGCTGTCGTACATGAAAGCATGGTCGAACCGGGACGCGATCACGTCCTCGCCGATGCGCTTCAGGTCTTTGAAGTCGATCACCATGTCGGACGTGTCGTCCGGCGGCTGCATCACGCCCACCTCGACGCGGTACGTGTGGCCGTGCAGGTTCTTGCAGAGGCCCTGGTGGTTGGTGAGTATGTGCGCGGCGTCGAACTTTATGGATTTAGTCACGGTCAGCATTGGCGTCCCTCCATTCCTTGCCCCGGCTGTCGCGCCGGAAGACGCCCTCCCGCGGCTCGTCCTCCGGGGCGATCGTCAGCGGAGCGAGCGGGGCGTCGTCCGCCGGAAGCGTTTCCCACGCGGCCGAATGTATCGGAAGCCCCTGCCCTCTGAACAGCGTCTCGAACTCCGTCCATTCGTCCGGGCCGCGTTCCATCGGCGCGACGCGGCGGAACCGCGCGTCTGCGGCGAAGCATTCCTCTACGGCCCCAAAGTACTCCGCGTGGTCCGTCGCGAACTCCAGCCGCCCGCCGACCTCGAGCCGTTTCCAAAGCGCGTTCAGGAAAAGCGAGCCGAAGAGCCTGTGCGAACGGTGCTTCTTTTTGGGCCACGGATCCGGAAAAAACACGTACACGCGCCGCGCGTGGTGCGCAGGCAGCAGGTAATGGAACGTGTAGAGCGCCTCGAGCCGCAGCACGTGCGCGTTGGAGATGCCGAGCCGGCGCACCTTGGAGGCGAACACGTTCACGCGCTCCTTCATCCGCTCGATTCCGAGAAACTCGCACTCCGGCATCTTCGCGGCGCGTCCAGTGAGAAACCTCCCGCGTCCGCAACCCACTTCAATCTCGAGCGGACGCGAGAGGTCGTATATTTGCGGACACTCCAGCGGCCTCGTGGGGTCGGCAACTGGTATGACGGCGCTCATTTGTCGGCAATCATGTGCAGACTGAACAATCCTCCCGCCGTGTTGCCCGGCTTCGGGACGAAGCGAACCTCCACCGTTTTCTTTCCTGCGAGCAAATCGGCGGGAATCGGCATCTCGGTGAACACGAACGCTGGCTTGCGGTTGTCCACGAGGTTCTCGGTGTATATCGCCCTGCCGTCGACCACGACGTCGAACTTGCGCGGGCCGCGCTCCCGCGCAAAGTATTTCGCGACGAGCTTGCGTCCGCCCGGACGATCTCCTACCGCAAGACGGTAGGAGAAGAATCCGCCGTTGAAGGCGTGGCGCCAACGATGCTCGTGGCGTTCGCCGTAAAG
>JAFPNP010000164.1 GCA_017411125.1 Kiritimatiellia bacterium | reverse complement strand
TTTCGTGAGCGGCACCGCCTCTATACAGCCGCACAGCCACGAGGTGGCGTTCGTGGGCGATATCGGAAAACAGGTGGACTGCACGATGAACGCGGTGCGGGCGATTCTCGAAAGCCGTGGCTACGGATGGAAGGACGTGTCGCGCGCCATAGTGTATCTGAAGGACGCGTCGTATCTGGCTGCTTGGCGTTCGTGGCTTTCGTCGCGCGGGCTTCCCTTCGGCTTTGCCGCCGAGACGGTGTGCGACGTATGCCGCGACGAGTGGCTTTTCGAAGTCGAGCTTGACGCCCGCCGGAAATGCGGCGGAGCATGAAAGGGCTTGATTTGCCGACTGAAATGCTGTAGAATTAAATCAAAAACGAAAGGACAAAAAGATGGCCTGGGGTCCATGGCAGATATTGCTTGTTATCGTGGTGATCGTGCTCGTGTTCGGAAGCAAGAAGCTTCCGGAGCTTGCGCGCGCTCTCGGCAAGGCGAAGGGCGAGTTCAAGCGCGGGACGGCGGAAGGCGAGGCGCTGCTCAAGGAGGAGGAGGAGAAAGCCAAATCCATCGAGCAGAAGAAGGAAGCCGAAAACGCCTGATCCCATCTTGTGAACGACGTTCTGCGAGAACGTCTCAGGGACGTTCCGACCCGCCCCGGCTGCTACCTGATGAGGGACCGCCGGGGCGTGATAATCTATGTAGGCAAGGCGAAGAACCTCCGCCGGCGCGTGCTTTCGTATTTCCGGCCCGGCGCCGACTTGGCGCCCAAGGTGCGTTCCATGGTGAACACCGTGGCCGATCTGGAGTGGATGTGCGTGAAGAACGAGGCCGAGGCGCTTCTCACGGAGGCCTCGCTCATAAAGCAGTACAAGCCGCATTTCAACATCCTGATGCGCGACGACAAGCGCTATCTCGCGCTGCGCGCCGATCCCGACGATCCGTTTCCGCGCTTCGCCACGTGCAGGATAGTGCGCGACGACGGCGCGTTGTACTTCGGGCCGTTTCCGTCCTCTCCCGTCGTGCGCGCCGCGAAGGATTTTGTCGAGAAGCATTACGGCCTTCGCGGCTGCGACGCGCTCGTTCCCGACGAGGAGACGCACAGGCACTGCCACGCGGACGTGATACGGTTCTGCGCCGCGCCGTGCGAGGGCAAGATATCCGTTGCCGAATACCGCGCTCGCTTCGACGAGGCTTGCGCGTTCCTGCGCGGCGAGCGCCCCGCCGTGATCGCCGGTCTCGTCGAGGCGATGAAGGACGCCGCGGCCCGCGAGGATTTTGCGAAGGCGGCCAGGCTGCGCGACACCGTCGCCGCCCTGCGGGAAATGACGAAGTCGCATTTCGTGCGGCGCCGCCCGGAAGAGACGCGGGATGCGGCCCGGCGGGGGCTTGCGGAGCTTGCCGCCGCATTGAAACTCGAAAAACCGCCGCGCGTGATAGAGTGCGCCGATATCTCCAACCTCTTCGGCACGCATTCTGTCGCGTCAATGGTCGTCGCGGTGGACGGCTTGCCGGACCGCCGGTTCTACAGGCATTTCCGCATAGAGACGGTTGAGGGCGCGGACGACCCGCGCTCGATGGCCGAGGTTGTCCGCCGCCGGTACGGTCCGGAGTCGACGCTCGCGGCGAAGTCGCCCCGTGCCGATCTCTTCATCTGCGACGGCGGGATCACGCAGCTGCGCGCGGCGCGCGCGGCGTTCGCGGAAATCGGCGTCACGGACATCCCAGTAGTAGGTCTTGCGGAGCGCATGGAGATAATCGTGACGGACGACGAGCGCGGCGACGTGTTCCTGCCACGCGACTCGCAAGGACTTTTCGTCGCCACGCGCCTCCGCGACGAGGCGCACCGCTTCGCCATCACGTACCACCGCAATCTGCGCGAACGCACGATACGCGAATCCGCGCTGGACGAAGTGCAGGGGATCGGTCCCGCCAAGAAGACCGCGCTGCTGCGCCGCTTCCATTCAATATACGGCATAGCGCGCGCGGACGAGAAGGAAATCGCCGCCGTGGCCGGCGTCGGCCCGGAAATCGCCGCCGCCGTCAAGCGCATCGCCGTCGCCGCCGGCGGAGAGAAAGCGTAGCCTCGGTATTGCCACATTCGGCTTGCATGGACGTTCCCGCCCATGGTATAATCTGGACGCTATGAGAAACAATGCTTCTTCGGTTGTCTTTACGTTGCTTGCGGCGGCGTCCGCGTCATTTGGAGGTCTGCGCGAGGATTTTGCGCGGCCCGACCCAGGACCCGGAGCGGGATTCACGGCGCAGGCCGTATTCGAGGCGCGTTGCGCCAAGGTGCTGCCAGGCGGGCTTCCGGCGTTCAAGCCTTACGCCGGGCCGGATTCGATCAAAGGAATATCGCTTGCCGGCCTTTCGTCCGTCGACGCCCGGTCGCTGTGCGTAGCGCAGGGCGAAGTCGGCGGGATGCGCGTGTTCGGCTTTCGCGACGTGGGCAGACGCTTCGCGCGCGAACTTGCAATCGTGCCGGGCGCCGGGCTTGACGCGGCATCCGCCGAAGTCTGGGATCCCGCGCAAGGCACAATCGAGAGGCCGTTCACGGAGAACGGGCGCATTCTTCTTTCGCTTGCGCCGGAGGAGACGCTGTTTCTCGTGTGGCCGGGACGGCGCACGGCGGCGTTGCCGCCGCGCGTGGACAATCCCGTCGGACCGGAGACGCAGCTGCGCGTTTCCCTGCGCGAAACGCCTCCCGTGGACGGTGGCGCCGCGCTGGAGGGCGCTTCGTGGATATGGCATCCCGCGACCAGACTTGCAAAGGGCTTCGCCACGCTGCGCACGTCCTTCGACATCCCCGCGAACGCCAAGGTCGATGGCGCCAAGCTCACTTTCTCGTGCGACAACGGCGCCGTCGTGAAGATCAACGGGCGCGAGGTTGCGCGCCAGGGGAACGGAAGCGAGGCGTGGAGAAGGCTTTCCGTCAAGGACGTGCGCTCGGCGCTGAAGCCCGGGCGCAACACGGTCGAGGCGCTTTGCGAGAACACGGTCGACGGCGATGCGGGGCTGCTGGCGTCCATCGACATCGTCGCGGGCGGGAAGCCCGTGCGCGTGTTCACGGACCCCAAGACGTGGGAAGCGTCGCTCGACGGCAAGTCGTTCACGGCCGCATGGGGCGAAAATCGTTACGGATCCGAGCCGTGGCTGCGTTTCGACGAGCACGGCTTCGCGCCGCAGAGGCCGCTTGCGAAGAAGAAGTCGCTGGAGATTTCGTTCGACCTCGGAACTGTCAAGCCCGGCGGACGGCTCTTCCTCGTGCGCGACGATCCGTGCAGCGGCACGAAGGGCGGAACCGCGGCGCACCCGGTTTCCGTATCCGTGAACGGAACGTTCGCGGGCGGGTTCGTCGGGCGGCAGCGCCGCCTGGACGTGACGCGGTTCGTCCGCGCCGGGGCGAACGCGATACGCGTGGAAAGCACGTTCTTCCAGAATCCCCGCCTGGTCTGGACCGCTCCCGCGACGGGCCCCTATGGCCTGGCGTGCGAATACCAGCGCGAGCCGCTCGGCGTGGTAAAGCCGCGCTTCTTCTGGAAATATGCCGGCGGCAAGCCGGACAGGTTCACGTTCGAGGTGCGCGACTGCGCAGGGAAGATCGTCGCGGCGCAAGCTACGGACAAACATCTATACTTTGAGCCGCAGATGGCGCTAGAACCCTTCACGCGGTATCGCTGGCGCGTCGAGGGCGGCGGCGGCGCGGACGAAGG
>JAFPNP010000163.1 GCA_017411125.1 Kiritimatiellia bacterium | reverse complement strand
GGCTTCACCATGATGTACCGCGAAACGCGCGTGCGCCGCTACCTTGAACGCGCCATGAAGGCGGCGGACTACTGGCTCGACCACAAGAACCTGCCCGCCGACGGCATCGCATTCTGGGATTTTTCGTTCCCCGGCGAAGAGCGCGACGCATCCGCGTCCGCCGTCGTCGCTAGCGCTCTTCTCGAACTGCAGTCGTTCGCTCCGCCGGCCAAGGCGGCGAAATACCGCGCCGCCGCAGTCAAGATACTTTCTTCGCTCGCCTCGCCCGCATATTTCGCAAAGCAAGGCGAGAACGGGGACTTCCTGCTGATGCATTCCGTCGGGCACAAGCCCGGCAAGAGCGAAGTGGACGTGCCGCTCAACTACGCCGACTACTATTTCCTCGAAGGGCTTCTGCGCTTCAAAGCGGTGATGGATGCCGCGCCGCCGCCCGCAGAAAAACCATGCTGCCGCGCGTTCTACGCTCCGTACCGCATGGACGACTTCGCGTGGGAGAACGACTGCCTCGGAATGCGCGCCTACGGCCCGGCGATCATGCAACCCGCGCCAAAGGGACAGAAGCTTGTATCCAGCGGCTTCGACGTGTTCAACAAATGCGTGGACTACCCTGTTCTGGAAAAATGGCTGCGCGGCAAGGGCGAAGGCTCGTACCATAAAGACCATGGCGAAGGGATGGACAACTACAAAGTGTCTACCGGGCGCGGCGTGGGCGGCGTCGGAATGCTCGGAACGGACGGATGGACTTACGAGAAGAACTGGAAAAAACAGCGTGTTATATCCGAAAGGCCTGAAGAAGCCGTGTTCGAACTGGAGTATGAGACGTACACCATTCGCAGCACCATTGTGAAAGGATGTCCGCTGGTAAAGTTTGAAGTACGCCCGAACAAAGGCGTCACGCTAGCGTCCCGCCGCCTCATAGGGCCAGGACTTGACGTGTCGAAGGCGCGCCAGCACGACGGGCAGATGAAGATAGGTCTAAACCCCGGTTTCATCGCCAACTGGGAACCGGACGGCGTGGACGGACAAAAAGGCGTGATCGGCACGGCAATCGTTATGCCGAAACGCGCCTTCCTCGCATCCGACGAGATGGACTGCGTCTATCTTCTGCAGCGCGAAGAAACGTTCACGTACTATGCCGGCGCGTGCTGGAGCGGCGCGGGACGCTTCACGAGCGCAACGCAATGGCATGACTTCGTCGAAAAGTTCGCCAAAGAAAAGGCCGCAAAATGAGTTTGACGCCAAAACAGGCCGGAGGCATCGGATGCCTTGCCGAAATAGCCATTGCGACCCTCGGCTTCTGGGCGTTGAACGACGAGGCGGCAAGAGTGAGCGCCGCCGCGTATTTGATTTTGTTTGTCGGTCCGTTCCTGCTCCTCAAATGGTTTCTGAAAAAATCGGATCTTTGGACGCCGACCGTCAGCACTGTGGCCGGGCCGTTGTTCGCCGCCGGCTGTTTCCTGCTGGCGGAGTTCCACCCCATCAAAGTGGATGACGGCAAGGAAGGCGAAGAACCGGCGACCGCGCAGAAGATTGCGCGGAAAACAGCGGAAAAGGTTGTCGATGTCGCGTCGGGAGCCGGCGCGACGCGGCAAAAGGGAACGAACGACGTCGCAAGCGCAAACGGAAAAGCGCCGGCAACCGTCCCGCCGGGCGTGA
This sequence comes from Kiritimatiellia bacterium, assembly GCA_017411125.1. Taxonomy (GTDB): domain Bacteria; phylum Verrucomicrobiota; class Kiritimatiellia; order RFP12; family UBA1067; genus RUG572. The sequence continues at coordinate 1,762 of JAFPNP010000163.1, read as the reverse complement.
AATACGATCCGGAAGGCACCAACGCCGTAAGCGTCGCGGAGGCGCTCGCGGAGCTGGACGAACTCATCGGCCTCGCGCCTGTAAAGGCTGAGGTCCGCAAGTTCGTGGACTTCGTGAAAGTGGCGCAGCAGCGCAAGGCTGCCGGACTGAAAGTCGCTCCCGTCTCGTACCACATGGTATTCACCGGCAACCCCGGAACGGGAAAGACGACCGTTGCGCGAATGATGGCTAAAATATACCGTTCGCTCGGCATACTCAAGCGCGGACACCTCGTAGAGACGGATCGCGGCGGACTCGTCGCAGGGTACACCGGGCAGACCGCAATCAAGACAGGCAAAGTAATCGACTTCGCGCTTGACGGCGTCCTCTTCATCGACGAAGCGTATTCGCTCGTGGAAGGCCCGCAGGACAGCTATGGCGACGAGGCGATTTCCACTCTGCTCAAACGCATGGAAGACGACCGCGACCGTCTCATAGTGATCATTGCGGGCTACTCGCACGAGATGGGGCGCTTCCTCGACGCAAACTCCGGACTGAAATCGCGCTTCAACAGGTACATCGAATTCCCGGACTACTCCGCAGAGGAACTTGCGGCCATGTTCCGCCTTCGCGCAAAAAAGAACCAGTATGCGCTTTCCGAAGAAGCAGAAAAGTGGCTCGATCCCGCCTTGCGCGTCTGGACGCGAGACCGCGACAGGAAGTTCGGCAACGGGCGCTACGTGCGCAACCTTTTCGAGAAAGCGATAGAACGCCACGCGACAAGGGTTTCCAAAATCGCCAACCCCACGCCGGAACAGCTCAAGACGCTCGAAATGCAGGACATCGGGATAAAATTGAAAAGCAAACCCCAACATTGACATCTGTCCCGCAAATGAAAGTGGCGTTCATAACGTTTGGCTGCCGACTCAACCGAGCCGAGTCCCTCGACCTCGAAGCGCGATACCGCGCCGAAGGCCATTCCATCGTAGGCGAAGACGCCGCACCCGACCTCATCATCGTGCGCGGATGCAGCGTGACGGCAAAAGCCCAGCGCGATTGCGAAAAGGCGATAGCGCGGCTGCGAGAAGACCATCCGGCGGCGGAAGTGCGGATTCTCGGATGCCTGCCGGAACGCGACAATGGCAAACCTCCCGCGCCGCCGTCGAAATACGTTGCTCCTTCCGGCACATCCCGCGCCTATCTCAAGGTGCAAGACGGCTGCAGCGGCAAATGCGCGTTCTGCATCGTGCCGCGTTTTCGCGGGCCGCCCGCAAGCGAACCCTTCGACGAACTCCGCGCCCGCGCCGAGTCCTTGATGCAGTCCGGCTACCGTGAAATCGTTCTGACAGGATGCAACCTGGCGCTCTACCGTTCCGGCGGACGCGACTTCGCCGCCCTTCTCGACAGTCTCGCCTCTATGGCGAACGGCGTCGCCCGCATCAGAATCGGTTCGCTCGAACCGGGCGTGGAATGCAAGTCCGTTATGGACGCAATTGCGGTCCATGCGAACATATGCCGATTTCTGCATCTGTCGCTGCAAAGCGGCAGCGACCGCGTTCTCAAAAGAATGAGACGCCCATACGGAATCGAACTGGCGGAAAATCTATGCGACGACGCGCGGGAACGCCTTGGAAACGATCTCTCGCTCGGCGCGGACGTCATAACCGGCTTCCCCGGAGAATCCGGCGACGACTTCGCCGCAACGCGCGATTTTCTCGCCCGCCATGCGTTCACCAACCTGCACGTATTCCCCTTCTCGGAACGCCCCGGCACGCCTGCCGCC
>JAFPNP010000162.1 GCA_017411125.1 Kiritimatiellia bacterium | reverse complement strand
GTTCCCATCCCGAACACGGAAGTCAAGCGCCCCATCGCCGAGGGTACTGCGGGACTCGCCCGCGGGAGAGTAGGACGCCGCCGGCTTTTTTTCTTTCCTTTCCGATTCCGCTACCTCACCAAACAATCCGCAAGGAGGATAATGTCATGGCAGTGATCGACAATTGTATGCGAGCGTGCGTTTTGTCGCTGGTATTCGCATTGACGGGTGCTTTAGAGGCGCATGCGGCGGAGTATTTTGTTTCGCCGTCTGGATGCGACGGTGCGGATGGTTCTTCAACGAAGCCATGGCGTACTATTCAGCATGCGGCCGATGTTGCCGTAGCGGGCGACGTGGTGACGATTCGGGGCGGAACGTACCGTGAGTGGGTGAAGCCCGCGAATGCAGGGCGCAAGGGTGCGCCCATAACCTACCGGGCTGCGGATGGCGAGAAGGTCGTAGTGACCGGCGCCGATCCCGTCAAAGGCTGGACAAAGCGGCACGACGGCCTCTGGACTGTTCGTCTGGATTACGATTCCTTCGGCGGAATGAACCCGTTCACCGATTTTATTTACGGAGACTGGTTCGGTGCACGAGAGAAATGTTTCCGCACGCGGCTTGTCCAGGACGGGAAGCCTCTTGTGCTTAAAGATCGTAGTTTCCTTCTCGGCCACTGCGGCATGGCGAATCGCGCCCTTGTGAACATAGCCGGTTTGACTTCCGGTGGACGCACAGTGCCGGGCGATTCCGCTGTAAGCAAGAGTCCGAACGTGAAACCGGGCTTTCCCACGAAATGGGGCATGGAGCTTGGTTGGATTTACGATAATTCCACTATAGTCTATAAAGGGTTTGATTTTTCGACTCCGGCGGCGCGTGAGCTTTCGATTCACATGTCGAGCGCGGTGTATAATTCCCGTATTGATATCTGCGACGCGGCGAAGCCCGAAATGGCGCTCGCAAGCGTCCGGCCGCCCATTACCGGCGACTGGAAGAAATATACAACAGTTACGGTGACGTTGCCTGAGACGGCTGCCGGCGTGAAAGATATTTTGCTTCGTTTTCACGAGGTGGATGCCGTCGGCCGCAGTCCCTCTCTCGCCGGATTGCTTGGCAAAGGCCGCGCCGTCATGATCCCCGGAATGGTGTATGGGACGATTATCGCCGCGTTCGAGAAGGATCCGAACGTGTCGGTTCCCGAGCTCATAGTGCGCCCCGCTTGTTTCTATCCTACGCGCGAGTTCCGCGATTACATCACGCTGCGCGGAATCTTGTTCATGAACGCCGGTCCAAATTGGGCACCGCCCACGAGCGAGCAGACGGCAATCGTCGGCACCAACTGGAGCAAGGGTTGGATAATAGAGGACTGTGAGGTGTTTGGAACGGAATGCAGCGGCATCACGCTCGGCAAATACGGCGACGAATTCGACAATGTAGGCCCCACTGCGCAGAACTACCACAACACGATCATGCGTTGCGCTTCCAACGGGCTTGAGCGCGTCGGCCATCATATGGTGCGCCGCTGCCGCATAACGGACTGCGGCCAGGCCGGCATCTGCGGTTCTCTCGGCGCGGTGTTTTCCACGGTGGAGGATTGCGAGATATCGTACTGCCACTGGAACAAGCCTTATGGCGGCGCGGAGATGGCGGGCATAAAGATACACGCGGCCGTCGACTTCACTGTCGCCCGCTGCCGCATACACCATTGTGGAGAGCTTGGAGGATTGTGGTTCGACTGGATGGCACAGGGCGCTCGCATAGTGGGGAATAAGCTGTGGGCGAACAAGCGCGACATTTTTTTCGAGGTCGACCACGGCCCGAATCTCGTGGAGGGCAACGATTTCCTTTCCGATATTTCGGTCATGGCGTATTCTCAGGGCGTGGCGTTCGTGGGCAACCGCATTCGCGGCAGATACAGCTACCACAACGACAAGCGGCGCACGCCTATTTTCAAGCCGCACTCCGTCACGCTCGTATCGCTTGACGAAGTGGAGTGCGGGCAGGGCGCGTTCGTGTTCATAAACAACATTCTCGGCAACGATCCGCGTTATGCGAAAGAGGCGCATCCAAGCCGCTACGAGGACAACTGGATGATTCCCGCTTCCGCGTGGAAAGTGGACGTCGGCACGGGCGAATGTTCCATCACGCCGCCGGCGGATTCGAAGAGGCCCGAATTCAAGCCAGTCGATGCAAAGCGCCTCGGCAGACCGCCGTTTGTCGACCAGGCGTATCCGGAACCGTCTAACCTGCCGCTGCCGTCTGTTGCGGCAAGGTGAAAGCTATGGTTGAAGCGGAAAAGAGTTCGCTGGACGAAAGCGTCCGCCGTCTTTACGCACGTCATGGCAGGACGGCGGAGCGTTTTTGCTACACGTTTCGCCGTTCGGCGGTGTCTCCTGATTCATTGCCGTGCGTTTTGTTCCTTGGCAACCATTCGTCCGGCAAATCCAGTTTCATAAATTACTTGATCGGCGATTTCGCCGTGCAGGATGTCGGCATCGCGCCGACGGACGATGCGTTCACTTTTCTTGTACATGGCGAGGACGAACGCGATGCCGTCGGGATGGCGGCGATTGACTTGCTTCCGGCGGAGTTCGCGTCGCTGCGCGATTTCGGACCGGAGCTCGTCGAGCGCGTACGGGTAAAGGTGCGGAACAGGGATTTGCTCAAGGGCGTGACGCTTGTGGACAGTCCTGGAATGATAGACGCTTCCGGCGAGGCCATCGCTCGCGGGTACGATTTTTTCGGCGTCGTAAAGTTCCTTGCCGAAACGTGCGATCTTGTGTTGATGCTTTTCGATCCAGACAAGCCCGGCACGACGGGCGAGGCTGTGGAGGCGATGCGCGGCCCGCTTTCCGGGTTCTTCTTCAAACTGCGGCTCATATTCAACAAGTGCGACAGGTTCACAAGCATGTACGATTACGCCCGGGCGTACGGTGCGCTGTGCTGGAACCTTGCGCACGTGCTTCCCACGAAAGACCTGCCGAAAATCTACAATTGTTATTTGCCGTCCGGCGACCGTCCGGCGGTAGGCACGTTGGACTTGCACGACTTCGACGCGTTGCGCGACGAAATAGTCGGCGAAATAAAATCCGCCGATGCGCGC
>JAFPNP010000024.1 GCA_017411125.1 Kiritimatiellia bacterium | reverse complement strand
CGCCATACAAGAATACGCATGAAAGAGGTTGAGTGTGACAGTAAAACGGCGCGGCGAGGAAGCCGCGCCGCCGTCGCGCCAAAGGGATACCGCGCTTCCCCTATAGGAATATATGCACAAAGTGGGGTGTTTGTGTACACAAAGTGGGGTACTTGTGCGCATAAAGTGGGGTGTTTGTGATTATATCCCCTAAGGGATTCTCTGCTGCCCTTCCGGGAGGGCGTACTGCGGCGGCTTAAGGATACAAGAGGCGATCAATCTGGTTTGTTGCCGGAGCAATACAGCCGTGTCGGTTTCGTGAGTGATATTCTTCGGTTCATGGCTGCGCCATTTCGATTGGCGTGGACTGAAGATGGCGAGAAACTTCGCTTGCGTTGCCCAATTGACTTGGCGATGGTTGTTTGGTATACTTCCATCCACTTATGAACAGGATTGTTTCGAAAAGGCAGTTGTCCGACAACGTCTTTCGCATGGAAGTGGAGGCTCCGCTCATCGCGCGCGAACGCAAGGCGGGGCAGTTTATCATTTTGATGGTCGACGAGGCCATGGGCGAGCGCATTCCGCTCACGATCGGCGATGCGGATGCGGAGAAGGGCACCATTACGCTGATATTCCAGACCGTCGGCGCGACAACGACGAAGCTTTCGCGGCTTGAACCAGGCGACTTCATTCCGGCCGTTCTCGGTCCGCTGGGGTGCCCAACCGAAATCCACAAGGTCGGCCACGTGGTCTGCGTGGGCGGCGGAATCGGCGTGGCGCCGATGCATCCGATAGCGCAGGCGATGAAGGCCGCAGGCAACAGGGTGACCGTGATCATGGGCGCGCGCAACAAGTCTCTCTTCGTGATGGAAGACGAGATGCGGAAGATCGCGGGCGACGACCTGATACTCATGACCGACGACGGATCGTCCGGACGCAAAGGCCTCGTCACCGAGCCGCTGAAGGAACTGTGCGAGAGGGGCGAGGTGGACGAGGTGATCGCCATCGGCCCGCCTGTGATGATGAAGTTCTGCGCCCTCGCGACGAAGCCGTACAACGTGAAAACGATAGTATCGCTCAATACGGTCATGATCGACGGCACCGGGATGTGCGGGGGCTGCCGCGTGACGGTGGGCGGCGAAACTAAGTTCGTGTGCGTAGACGGTCCGGAGTTCGACGGGCACCAGGTGGACTGGGACCAGATGCTCTCGCGCATGAAGGCGTTCAAGGCCGAGGAAGACAAGGCGCGCGATCACGTTTGCAGAAGCGGAGTGTTCAAGTGACGGGGAAGAGCATGAAAGCCGCATTCGCAGTCTTTGCGCTGGCGTGCGGCCACGCCGCGCTGGCGGCGGTCGCGCCCGTTTCGCCGGCCGGCGGCGCGGTCGTGAAGCGCATCACGGCGGAACAGCGGAAGATCATGGCGCTTCCCGCCCACGGCGAACGGATCGCCGCGCTGGCGGCGGACAAAAAGTCCCCCGAAGCGAAGCAATTCTACTTCCGCAAGCACCGCCGCAACCGCTGGCGTTCGTCCGAGCCGCTCACGTTCGTATGGACGTGCGGCAAAGACGAGCACGGTCCGTTCAAGATTCTCTTGAGCACGACTTCCGATTTCTCCGGCGCCGCGGCGCTGTATACGCTCGTGGGCTGCGCGAAGGACGCGAACGGCGTGCGCGAGTACCGCTGGACCGTTCCAGATTACGCGGCGAACCTCGAACTGGGCCGCACGTACTACTGGAAGGTGCGCGCTTTCGCGGGGAAGGGCAGCAGGCACGTCTGGTCGCCGGCGGCGTCCTTCGCCACGGATCCGCAGCCGCCGCGCTGGATAGCTCTCGAGGGACGCGCCGAAAACATCCGCGACCTCGGCGGCTGGCGCACGGCGGACGGGCGCCGCGTCAAGCAGGGCATGGCGTTCCGCGGGCAGGGACTCAACGACAACAGCGCGACGGGCGGGCGCAAGGGACGCAACCGCCTCTACGTGGAGGACATCAAATACCTCACGAAGACGCTCGGCGTGAAAACCGATCTCGACCTGCGCACGGCCAAAGAGACGGCGAACATGAAGGAATCGCCGCTGGGATCCGGAGTGCGGTTCGTGAGGCGCTCTTCGGCTTCATACCACGGCATCTTCAAGCCAAATGGCAAGACGGTGATGGCGCAGAACTTCCGCGAGTTCTGCGACGAGAAGAATTATCCTATCTATTTCCACTGCATAGCCGGGGCGGACAGAACCGGCGCCATGGCCTACATTCTGAACGGCGTGCTGGGCGTGGACAGGCACGATCTTGAGACGGACTGGGAGGCGACGTTCTATCCGGACCTTCCCGGACTGAGGAGGGATTGCGCCAATGCGAAATTCGGACGTTGCGTGCGGCGCCTGACGGAAGGTATTTCGAAGTACGGCGCGCCCGACACGCCGTGGAGCGGGAAGATCGAACTGTACCTGCTCGACTGCGGCGTGACGCGGGAGGAAATCGAGAAGTTCCGCTCGATCATGCTCGAGCCGGAAACCGGAGCGAAGGAAAGAACAGGGAAATGACAGCCAAGGAGAAAATGGCGCTGCCGGCGCAGCCGATGCCGGAACAGGACCCGAAGGTCCGGGCGCACAACATGGACGAGGTGGCGCTCGGCTACAGCGAAGAGCAGGCGAAGGCGGAAGCGTCGCGCTGCCTGCAGTGTCCGACGAAACCCTGCATGCAGGGCTGCCCCGTGGCGGTGAACATACCAGGGTTCCTGGCCAAGGCGGCGGAAGGCGACTTCGCGGGAGCGCTTTCGGCAATCCGCGAAACGAGCCTGCTGCCGGCGGTGTGCGGGCGGGTATGCCCGCAGGAGAGGCAGTGCCAGAAGTTCTGCACGATGGGCAAGGCCCTGAAGGACGTCGGCAAAGCGGTGGCGATCGGCCGCGTCGAGCGCTTCTGCGCGGACTGGGCGCGCGCGAAAGGCGGATGCGGCGAGGGCGCGGCGCAGGCTCCGCGCACGGGAAAGCGCGTAGCCGTGATCGGCACCGGCCCGGCGTCGATAACCTGCGCGGCGGACTGCGCGCGCGCCGGACACGACGTCACGATGTTCGAAGCGTTCCACAAGGCCGGCGGCGTGCTGGTCTACGGAATACCGGAGTTCCGGCTTCCGAAGTCCATCGTGCAGGCGGAAATCGACGGCCTCGTGAAACTCGGCGTGAAGGTCGAGACGAACTTCGTCGTGGGCCGCACGCGCAGACTTCGCGCCCTCATGGACGAGGACGGTTTCGACGCGGTGTTCGTCGGCACTGGCGCGGGGCTTCCGAAGTTCATGGGCATCGAGGGCGAGAACCTCGTGGGCGTGTTCTCCGCAAACGAGTATCTCACGCGCGCGAACCTCATGAAGGCATACGAGGAAGGCCGGGCGGATACGCCGTTCTGGCACGGAAAGCGCGTCGCCGTGCTGGGCGGCGGCAACGTGGCGATGGACGCGAGCCGCATGGCCCTGCGCCTCGGCGCGGAGAAGGTGTATCTGGTGTACCGCCGCAGCGAGGCCGAGATGCCGGCGCGAATCGAGGAAGTCCACCACGCGAAGGAGGAGGGCGTGGAATTCCACGTGCTGCAGAACGCCAAGCGCGTTCTGGACGATGGCAGCGGCCGCGTCGGAGGGCTTGAATGCCTGCGCTACGAGCTCGGCGAACCGGACGCGTCGGGGCGCCGCAGCCCGGTGGCCGTGCCGGGCAGCGAATTCACGCTCGACGTGGACACCGTGATCGTGGCCGTCGGCAACGGGTCCAACCCGCTCATCGCCGCCACGACGGAGGGGCTGGAGGTCAACAAGCGCGGCAACATAGTCGTGGATCCGGAAACGAACGCTACGTCCATTCCCGGCGTGTTCGCAGGCGGCGACATCGTTCTTGGCGCGGCGACCGTGATTCTCGCGATGGGCGAGGGCCGCAAGGCCGCGCGCGGAATAAACGCATATCTGGAAGGTGGAAAATGAGAACGGAAACATGTATGAAGAGAATCGCGGCGGCGCTGCTGGCGGCTGCGTGCGCGACGGCGCCGGCGGAACCGCAGCGCAGCGTGGCTGGGTCTACGTTCGCCGCCAACTCGCCGTATGCGACGGATGCGTATCCGGGCTTCGACGGGCTGGACGACATCAAGCGTCCCGAGAAAAAGGACAAAAGCTGGTTCAACTGGGTAGACCGGGAAACGGCCGCCGAACAGTATGCGCTGGCGCAGTCTCTGGAGGCGGAGGGTTCGTACCGCAAGGCGCGGCGGGCGCTGGACGCGCTCGTGAGGGAATGGCCCGCCGCCCCGGAATCCCCGCACGCGCAGCTGCGCATGGCGAAAATCTACGCACAGCACGACAAGGACTACGATTCGGCCATCGAAGAACTGGAGTACCTGCTCGACTTCTATCCGAGCGAGTGTCCGTATCTGGAATTGGTGGAGTACATGTACAAGCTCACCAACCTCATGGTCAAGGAGAAGAAAACCATGTTCGGCTTCTCCTTCACGTCTTCGCGCATCGTCAGGCAGCACTACGAATCCGTCGTGCGCCGGGCGCCCCGCGCACCGTACGTGCCGGAGGCGATGCTGAAGATCGCGGAAATCCGCGAGCAGGACAACGAGCACGAGGAGGCCGTGCAGGTATACGGGCAGCTCATGATGAAATTCCCGAAAACGCCGGAGGCCGACGCCGCCGTGTACCTCCAGGCGAAGACGAGGATGTGGCTGTGCAGACGGCTCTCGTACAACATTCCGCGCTGCCTCGACACGTCGAAGTACCTCAAGATGATGCTGCGCGACCATCCTCGCCACGACCACGCCGACGAAATGAAGGAATGGCTGGCGGAGCTTGAACGCCATTTGGAGGAAGACGCCTACGCCCGCGCCAGATTCTACGACACGAAGCAGCGCACGCCGCACGCGGCGGCGGCGGCGTGGGAGCGTTTCCTCGCCGAATATCCGCTTTCCCCGCACGCCGACGAAATCCGCGCGCGCGTCGAGGAACTCAAGAAAGGCAACAGCAAATGAAAAACACTTCGATTGCGGGAGCGATCCTGCTTGCGGCCGTCTCTCTCTGCGGCTGCGCCAACTACAGCTGGACGTCGGACGTCCCGGAAGAAATGCGTACCGTCGCCGTCCCCGTGTTCGAGAACCGCACCATGGCCGCCGAACTGGGGCCGATCGTCACACAGTACGTCCTGCGCGAGTTCCAGCGCGAGGGAACGTTCTCCATACGCCGCCCGGGCGGCGCTTCGGTCGAGGTGCAGGGTTCGCTGGTGAAGGCCGAACGCCAGCCCGTTTCCTACGACAGGGCATATGGTTCGCGCGCGTCGGAATACCGCTATCTCGTGACGGCGGAAGTTTCGATAATCAACAGGGACGCCGGGCGCGTGCTGCAGTCCAACCGCAATTACGTCGCCGAGACGACGTTCCTGGTGCAGGGCGATCTGCTTACCGCGCAGCGCAACGCCGCCCAGCGCGTCGCGCAGGACATGGCGCGGCAGATCGTCGACGACGTCGTTTCGCATCCATACGACGGCAAGGAAGGCTCCGGGAAGAAGAAGTGATTCTTTCCGGCGTCGAAGAGCGCGCACTGTCCGAACTTCAACGCGGCATTCCGCTGTGCGCGCGGCCTTTCGAGGCGCTGTCGCGCGAAGTGGGCTGCACGGAAGAGTGGCTCGTCGGGTTTGTCGAACGATGCCGCGGAGCCGGCGTAGTGCGGCGCTTCGGGGCGGTGTTCGACACGCGCCGTCTCGGATACAGATCCGTGCTTTGCGCGGTCTCGGCGCCGGCGGAAGAAGCGGACGCCGCCGCCGCGAAAATCGTGCCGCTGCGCGGAGTGACGCATTGCTACCTGCGCGAGCCGGATTCCCCGTCCGAGCTTCCGAACCTCTGGTTCACGCTGTCGTATCCGGCGGAGGTGTTCGATGCCATGGCGGACGAAGTACGCGCAAGGCTTGCGCCGCACCGCGTGCACGTGCTTCCTGCCACGCGCCGATACAAGGTGGATGTCGTGTTCGGCGCAGCGTCCCGCGAAACGGACGAGCGGACGGAGGCTGGCGGCGTGGCGGAGGTGTCCGCCCGCGACCGCGCCGTCATCGGAGCGCTGCAAGGCGACACGGAGGTGCGCCCCGACTATTTCGCGTCCATCGCGGAGAAGGTGGGGATTCGCGAATGGTATCTGCTCTCGACCCTTGAACTCTGGCGGCGCGGCGGGCGGCTCAAGCGCATCGGACTTTTGCTTGCGCACCGCAAGGCCGGATACGTCGCGAACGGAATGTGCTGCTGGCGCGTCGAGGGCGACACCACCAGCGCCGGGCGCGCGCTCGCCGCCCGCAGCGAGGTGACGCATTGCTACGAGCGTCCTCTGTCCGAGGCGTTCCCGTACAATCTCTTCGCCATGGTACACTGCACGTCGCACGAAGAAGTGCGGGCGCAGCACTCCGCCCTCGGCGGCGTTCTGGGCGAAGCGCTCGGATACTCTCCGGACACCGTCATGCTGCTGTCCACGCGAGAGTACAAGAAAACTTCCATGACCTTCTTCGCGCAGGGCGGAGCGGTTTTGTGACGCAAGCCGGAGAGGAAAAACAAATGAAAAGAATCGAACACGCCGTATCGGCAGCCGCAGCCGCATTGCTTTGCAGCGTGCCGTGCGCCGCCGCCCGGATAGCGGATTTCGCCGCCGCGCCGTGGGGAGCGCCGCATCACGTTTCCACCCTCGCGACGACGCCGCAGGGGCAGGAGTTCACCGTCGCGGGCGAAGATCCCTGGCTTGAAAGCCCTGTGATTTTCCTTGACCCGCAGCCTGACGATGCCGACGTGGCCGTGTTTTCCATAGAACTTGCCAAGCCGGTCGACTCCGCCTTGCCGTGGCAGATATACTGGAACGGCGGGCACGGCTGGTTCAATGAAGAGCGTTCCTTCACGCTTTATCCCGCAGGCAAGGCGCCGTATTCGCGGTTCGAGACGCGCGGGGCTGTTCGCTTCCCGGCCATGAAACGTTGCAAGCTGCGGCTCGATCCTCCTGGCGGCAATGCCAAGTTTGCCGTGAAGTCGGTTTCCATGGAGTATGGCAAAGTGCTGTGGGACGGAAGACCGGCAGTTTCCGCGCCGGCGCCGCTTCCCGACAACGCTCCCGTTGTTCTTGCGGGACGCGACTGGCGGCTGCTGTGCGATCTGGCCGAGCCAGACGCTTTCCGTTTCGAGTCCCGCGGCAAGTCCGCCGAAAACATTCCCGGGCAGCGGGTCGCATACGTCGGCAACGACGGCAAGGTGCATACGCTTGGCTGGAAAGACGCCAAGGCGTCGGCGAGCCGCTCCGCCGACGGGCTTGCCGTGTGCGCAAGGGCGAGCGTGTGCGACGTAGACGGAAGGATTTGGTCGCTGCGGCGTGACTTCGTGCCGACGGAGGGCGGCACATCGCTGACGGTTTCGACGGAAATCCGCATCGGCGACGACGGCTCCGAGGCACGCATTGTAAATCTTCCCGCGCTCACGCTCGCGATCGACCGCAAGTCCCGCGGATGGAAACGGCAGGCGATGCTCGCCGGCGTGGAGTACCTCGATGACGAGCCGTCGTCGAACAAGAAGGAAATTTCCACCGCCGAACACGATCGCACCATTCCAGCGTCGCACTGCATAAGCGCACCGCTGGCGGTGTTCACCGACAATACTAACTTCCTTTCCGTGGCCTGGGGCGGGTTTGCGGCGGATTTCCGCGACAACGATGCCGGCGGCAGCCGTTTTTTCGCAACCGTGTTCGATACGCCGGACCGCGTGTTCAAGAGCGGCGGGCATCTTCTCGCCTTCTGGGCGCCGCAGGTGGGGCCGGCGCGCAGACAGTCCAGCTTCAAAATCTCTGCACCGGTTCCGTTCCGCCGCGCGCGGCTGTGCGTTACGTTGCGTACCGGCCAGGCGTCAAGCGTGGCGGACGCGTTGGAGTCGTGCCTCGCGCTCAAGCCTCTGCCGCCGCCCGACAGAATCGACATTGCGTCCGGGCTGCATGAACTCGCCGCCGGCTGGCTGGATTCCCAGATTCGCAACGGGACATTTGTCAAGCACGCGATCGGAGGGTCTTTCAAATTCGGCCGACCTGCCGACGCGCCGGTTCTCATGGAGTATCTCGCGTCCGCGATCGGGCGCCACCCGTTCCCCGGCGGAGAACAGCAACAATATCGTCTGCGCGAAGTCGCGGCGCAGATGCGCGCGGAGATTCCGGACGGAGACGTGGGCGTGTCCACCGTTTCGCACATCCGCCTTCCCGCGCCGCCGCTTGTCCGCAGCCGTCTTCCCGCCACGTGGATCAAGACCCGGAACGAAATCCTCAAGGCCGCCAACATGGAGCTGGCAAGTGGAATGCGCACGTGGAAGCCGGCCGCCGGCAAACCGGACTACGGGAAGACCCTAGGCGACACGCATTGCAACGGCTACACTTCCATCAGGCTCCTTCAGGCGGCGGAAGCCGCCGTGTGGAGCGGCGACGAGGCGGAAATTGCAAAGTTCCTCGCCATAGTCGAAAAGGTCGCACGCATATACAACGGCACCGTGCCGCGCGGCGGCCAGCCGTGGGAGATGCCGCTCCACACGCCGGACATCATGCCGTGCGCCAATCTGGTGCGCGTGTTCTGCAAGGCGTACATGCTCAAGCCCGACTGGGGCTATATCCGCGAAGCCCGCCACTGGGCTTTTGCGGGACTTTCAATGGTGTGTCTGGAACAGCCGCCGTTCGATCCCGGCAGGCTTGCCGAGCCGGAGCCGGTTGGAAGGTACGGCACGATAGCCGTCATGGGCGCGACCAACTGGGTGGCGCCAAATTGGATCGGAAGGCCGGTGCAGTGGTGCGGCCTCGTCTACGCCGCCGCCCTGCGCGAACTGGCGCGGCTAGACCGCACGCCCGGCGCGAAAGATTTCTGGACGACCGTCGCGAGCGGCATCACGGCGTCCGGACTGCGGCAGAATCACACCGCCGCAGAGCCGCATTTCCGCGGCCTTCTGCCGGATTCGTGGGATCCGGTCGGGCAGACGCGTTTCCCGATTCCGATAAATCCCGGCACCGTTCAGGAGAACCTTGCGGAAGACGCCGGGCTTGCATATTACTCCGAGCGCGTCATCTGTCCGGACCGCAGGCTTTCGGGGGCGTTGCTCCACGTCGCAGGGAACGTGAAGGTCGTGCACATGGGCGACAAGGGATGCGTCTGCGAGATAGACGCATGGCCCGAACGCGAGTCGTGCGTGGCTTTGACGCGCACGGGGCCTTTGGCGTCGGCAAAGCTGAACGGCAAGCCGTTGGCAACCGCCTACGACCCCGCGATGCGCGTCGCCGAAATAACCATTCCGCCCTCCGCAAAAGGAACGCTCGTCCTGGAGTTGCGATAGGACAATGATGAGCCGCAACCTTTTCGAATGGCCGCCCTTGACGCGGGAATTTTAAAAATGGTACAATGCTGGGCAAAGAAAACGAGGAGTCGTGACGAGACTACATGAAAAGACATGATGTGAGGTCAAGTGGCGGAAGAACTGTTGGCATTGGTGCG
>JAFPNP010000161.1 GCA_017411125.1 Kiritimatiellia bacterium | reverse complement strand
GTTCCCATCCCGAACACGGAAGTCAAGCGCCCCATCGCCGAGGGTACTGCGGGACTCGCCCGCGGGAGAGTAGGACGCCGCCGGCTTTTTTTCTTTCCTTTCCGATTCCGCTACCTCACCAAACAATCCGCAAGGAGGATAGCAGTTTGAGTTGGATGTTCAGGATGCCAAGACAAATCAACCCCGTTCGCAGATCAATGCGGACGGGGCTTTGATTTTATAAAGTTCGCTTTAGAAGAAAAGACTGTCGGGTATGAAGCAGCTTGCGAGAACGTGGCCTTTCACGACGGTGGACGATACGCTTATAGTCCGCCCCGTGAACATTTTGAAGTTCTCAAGCCACTGGTTTCGCAATGATACGGTTATTTCTCCCGTCTCTGCCTGGAACGATTCAACCACCATGTCTTTTGGCGAATAGCGGATACCCGTGCCAAGTGCTTTCGAGACTGCCTCTTTCGCGCACCAGAACCTTATCATTGCGCTAGGCGCATCGACGGCGCGTACCGCGAGTTCGCGTTCGTCCGGCCCGAAAACGCCGCAGGTGAATTCATCGGAGAGATAGCGCCCCAGCGCCTCGACGTCGATGCCGACTCTGGCATTGGATGCGGCAACGGCGATGACGAAACGCGATGTGTGCGCGATGGAAAGATCGATATGCACGGCGAGATGGTCGCCCCATTCGCCGATGGGGCAGGGCTTGCCGCTGTCGTCCGGCCATATCTGCACGTCCGCATCGCTCCACCGCGCCTGGTAGTTTTCGCCAAGAAAGCGCCGCACCGCCTCTTTTGCAGCTATGCGCCCGAAAAGCCATTCGGTTCTCCGCGAGACGGCACCGGGCATTTCCGCGAACTCCTTGCGCTCGTCGTGGTTGAGTACGATCTGCGAAACCGTTTTCAGCCAAAGCTCTTCGTTGCGTTCAAAGAGCGGATACGGCACGTCGCTCACCATGGCCGTGGCGACTGCGGTAGCCGGCGAGCCCAGGGCGGACGGCGGCAGAATGGACGTGAGATACGTTTGCGAAGGCGCAAGCAGCAGCTGGCGGTATTCCGGCGGCACGCGCTCCGTCAGTTCCTCGTAGCCGCGATATTCCATCAATAGATTTCCGTTGCCGTCTGATACCTGTATATCCGCAAGCACGGAACGGGGCGTCACGCCTGTGGCGCGAAGATAGCAATGCAGGTGCGTCCCTTCCGCTGGAGGCGGCGCGTGGAGGATGAGACGGCGAAGCCGGAAGCCGAACGAGAATGCGCCCTCGAACCTCCGATGGCTGCGCCAGAGCGCGAATCCGTCCACGATCGCAGCCATTAGCTGCGGATTGAGCGCCCATTGCGGCATTCGGGTGAACGCGAGAGCCGTTTCGGCGGACGGCACGGCGACTTCGTAGTCAAGCCCGGCCTCGCTCCATCTGTCGGCAGCGCATATCGCCTGCAGTCGTTCGCCTGAAAACAGTCTGTCCGGATAGATGTCGCTCGGCGACCAATGGACTTCGCGGGCGCGGGAAAGTTCGGACGGCGTGAACGCCGTCGGCGCGGAAGTTTCCTCTGTGAGCACGAACGTCCCTTCGACGGCTGGCCATGTCCATGCTGAGTCGGCCTCGTCGTCGCGTATTTGCACTTTTATCGCGGCCTGCGAAGGATTTGACGACGTGACGCGTTCGGCCCGTACGTGCAGCGTTAGTCGGTCGTCGCGGAATGCCACGGTACGTCTGGCGAGAAGGTCTTCGACCAGCGTCACGCGGCGGCTCGGCAGCAGCATTTGCGCTAGTTCCGCCATTATTTCGGCTGCCGCGACGAGCGAAAGCGGCGTGAAGCCGCGCAGTTGCGGGTTGGAATAGGACAGCCTCGACACGCATCGGGCGAAATCCGCGAATAGCGGCTGCGATGCGAAGTCGAACGTCTTTTGCACTTCCATCGATACGCCGGGCTGTTCGGAAATCACGTCCGCGTCCGAAATGAGCGGGTTGAACGCACCGAAGTCGAACTGTCTGCGCCGTCGCGCACGTGCGCGCACGGCTGCCGCGCGCGCGGTGGCCTTCTGCCGCGTGCCAGGCATGCTTGACGCGTCAGGCTCCATAGTGCCGCCGAAGGACGGACAGGCCTTTTCCAGGGAAAGTCTGGGAAACTCCCGGGAAAGCGGGCGCTCCACTTCGCGGCGGACTTTCAGCGCAAGCGGCGAGTCGAAGTCGAGCGCCTTGCAGCGGCGGTTGGCGAACAGCGCGGCGGGTTCAACCGGGGCGCCAAGCGCCGCGAGCAGACCGACCGAATGCTGGAGCTGGAGAAGTCCGACGCGGTGGACGGTATCCGCCGCCACCGTGAAATGCTCCTTGCCCCGCAGAATGTCGCTTATCTCTCCCGTCATTGCGCCTCGCGGCCCGCATTCGAGAAACACCCGGAATCCGTCTTCGTACATTCGTTGAATGGTCTTTGCAAATCTCACCGGCTCCGCCCACTGCCCTGCGGCCGCGTCGCGCGCCTTGCGCACTTTCAGCGGAAGCGGCTCTGCGGTGCCGCAGTTGTACACCGGCGTCGTCGGCTTCTTGTCGATCCATCCTCCCGCGAATTTGCGGAACAGCGACATGATGCTTCCGCACCATGGCGTGTTGAAAGGACGGTCTACCGCAAGGCGCATCCCGCGAACTCCCGATGCGACGAGCGCCCTTTGCACCTCGTCCAGGGCATCGGGTGCGATCGCGAGGGTCAGGTGCCTGGCGGACTGGTAGAACGCCACGGCGACCTTGTCCTGCGGAAAGCCCTGCAGTATTTCCTCTGTCCGTTCCGGATGCGGCGAGACGATGGACACCATCGCGCAGTGTGGCAGTCCGGCATGGCCGACGGCCGTGTTGACCACTTTGTACATGTCGCGGAGGAACGAAAGTCTTTCCTTGCGTTCGAACTTGCCGAAGAATCCGCCGGCCGCGAGCGCGTTGAGATCGCCGCCGGCAAAGCCCGTCACTCCGTCCGGCTTTATTCCGAGCGCGAGGAACATCCTGTACAACGCGGCGTTCGCGGAGTAGGTGGACGCCATTGCTTCCGCGTATCCGCCCGCCGTGAAGACGTCCGCGTCGTGCCTGTAGTAGGGCGCGGGCGGGAATACGAAGGACGACGGCACGAACTTTCCCGCGTCGGCTCCCTTGAGCGCGGCCTCGAGTTCGTCGAACGGCGTGCGGCATTCGCGGAAGCGCACGGAGAGGTCGCGTATCATTCCCGGATAGAACGACGGCGCCCCGGGGAACACGAACGCAAGCTTTCCATCCGCTCCTTCGCCGACGATCTTGTTCCGGAAGTAGTACGTGCCGGACTTGTCGCGCACGCGTTCCGCGCCGTCGGCGATTCGCGCGGCTGCGGAAACGAGGCGCGAGCGCAGGTCGCCAGTCGTCGAGGCCACGACAGCAAGCGTGGCGCCTCGGTTCGCGACGTAGTTGCGTGAACAGGTGAACGCTATGTCGGAAAGGTCTACGCCTGACGTCTGGTCTAGAAATCCCACCACCTTGCGGATGCACTCCAAAAGGCCGTCGGCGTCGGCCGCGCCCAGCAGGACAAGTTCGCTTCCGAACGATTCGCTCAAGTCCACGTTCATTTGCGGTCTTCCTTTTCCGGCTCTTCTTCGAGAACCAGCGCGGCGCGGCGTCCGCGCCCGTCGCTCGCGAGCACGGCGGCGCGTCGCGGCGACGTGGAGTCGCCCGTTATCCATGGCCTGGCCTCGTTCAAAAGGTATGCGCTGCTTCCGATATTGGACAGCGCGTCGATGGGACGGGCGCACGGCATCTGCGGCGGAAGTACGCGGCGGCGCAGCGCTAGCGCGGCCTTCAGTATGGACGCCGCCGCTCCTGCATGGAAACAGTGGCCGATGTTCCCCTTTATCGAACCTATGCCAACAAGCGGGCCGCCCGGACGGTGTTCGCCCCAGAGCGATTGCACGGCGTCGACTTCGGCCGCGTCGTATTGCGGTATTCCGCATCCGTCTGCCTCTATGAAGTCGATGGATGTCAGCGTGGCGCCGGCGCGTTCGGACGCGGTCTGGAGCAGCACGGCGAGCGGCGCGGAACCGCACGCCACTCCCTTGACGAGCGCGTAGACGCGGTCGTGCGCGGCAAGCGCGTCCTGTTCTCTCTTCAGCACGAAGAACGCGCCGCCCTCTCCAGGCACGGTTCCGTGCGCGTCGTGCGCGAACGGAACAAGTTCGCCGTCCTGCGAAAACAGCACCTCCCCGGATATTCCTTCGAGCAGCGGGCGCGACAGCGGAGGCATGAGCGCGCCGGCCAGCGCGACGTCGGCGCGTCCGCTCCGGAGGTCGTCCATCGCCGCGCGTATCGCCGCGATTCCGGAAAGGGCTCCGCTGTCCAGCGTCGTCGCCCCGCCCGAAAAATGGCACTCGCGCGCGATGCCCGAAGCAATGCTGTTGCCCGAAGCGGACAGGAAACTCGCGGGATCCGCTGCGGGGAGCGAATTGACCAGCTCCGACCGCACCGCCTGCATGGTTTCCTGCGGCGCGTTGCGGAAGAAATGCGAGATGATCTCCATCGTCTGGTCGACGAAGAAGGTGTGCTGCAGCCAGTTCATCGTCGATGCGCTGAACGGCGGCGC
>JAFPNP010000023.1 GCA_017411125.1 Kiritimatiellia bacterium | reverse complement strand
GGGCATGATCTTCTCCGCGAGCGACACCCGGTAGTCCGGCAGGAACACCACCAGCAGCTTACCGCGCGTGCGGGGGTTGGTGTTCACCACGCCCGCGATGCCGTGGATGAGGCGGATGATGAGCTTCGCCATGTGGTAGCCCGGCGCGGCTTTCGCCGCGAATATGAATGCGCGCGGCACCGGGTCGTAGGACGGATCGCTTATCAGCCGGTTGTAGAACATGATTATGTACAGCGCCAGGAGAAGCTGGCGCTTGTACTCGTGGAGGCGCTTCACCTGCACGTCGAACAGCGCGGACGGATCGAGCTTCACGCCGAGCGTGCGCGAGACGTAGTTGGACAGAAGGCGTTTGTTGGAGGCCTTGATTTTCGCGAGGCAATCCAAGAATGCCGCGTCCCCGGCGCACGCTTCCAGACGTTTGAGCTCTTCGAGGCGGGTGATCCATCCGTCGCCGATCTTCTCCGTGACGAGCTGCGCCAGAGGCGGATTGGCCTTGAGCAGCCAGCGGCGCGGAGTTATGCCGTTCGTCACGTTGTGGAAGCGCTCCGGCATGAGTTCGTGGAAGTCTTTGAACAGACTGTCCTTGAGGATCTGCGTGTGGAGCTGCGCTACGCCGTTGACGCTGGACGAGCCGATGATGGCGAGGTTCGCCATCCGCACGTAGCGTTCGCCGCCCTCGTCGATGAGGCTCATGCGCGCGAGGCGGTCCTGGTCGCCGGGGAACATGGCGGAAATCTGGCGCAGGAAACGTCCGTTGATCTCGTAGATGATCTGGAGATGGCGCGGAAGCAGCCGCTCCATCATGGACACCGGCCACTTTTCCAGCGCTTCCGGCAGCACCGTGTGGTTCGTGTATCCGGTGGCGCGGCACGTGATGTCCCACGCCTGCTCCCATTCCACGCCCTCCTCGTCCACCAGCACGCGCATCAGTTCCGGGATGACGAGCGCAGGGTGCGTCTCGTTGAGGTGTATGAACGCCTTCTCGGGAAGTTTGGACCAGTCGGACGAGCCGTTGTCCTCCACGAAGCGGCGCAGGATGTCCGCGAGCGAGCAGCGCGTGAAGAAGTACTGCTGGCGGAGGCGCAGTTCCTTGCCGGCCATCGTGTTGTCGTTGGGATAGAGTACTTTGGTGAGGTTCTCGGCGAGTACCTTGGTCTCCACCGCCTCGACGTAGGAACCCTTGTTGAAGTCGGCGAGATCGAACTCGTCCACCGCCTTGGCGCTCCAGAGGCGGAGGGTGTTGACGGCGTGCCCGTATCCGATTATGGGCAGGTCGTAGGGGACGCCTTGCACGACCTCGGCGCCTTTCCACGTCCAGCGGCCTTTGCCGCCGTCCTCGGAGTATTCGACGCGTCCGCCGAACTGGACGGTCTGCGAATATTCCGGGCGGGCGAACTCCCAGGGGTAGCCGTCCTTGAGCCAGTGGTCCGGCTCCTCTACCTGCTGCCCGTCGACTATGCGCTGGCGGAAGATGCCGTAGTCGTAGCGCAGGCCGTATCCCATTCCGGCGAGGTCGAGGGTGGACATCGAGTCGAGGAAGCACGCCGCGAGGCGCCCGAGGCCGCCGTTGCCGAGGCCGGCGTCCACCTCGAAGTCGCGCAGCGAGTTCCAGTCGAGCCCGTAGTTTTTCAGGGCTTCGGAACATTCGCGGTCGAGCTTGAGGTTGATTACGTTGTTGCCGAGCAGGCGGCCGATGAGGAACTCGAGGGACAGGTAGTAGACGCGCCGCTCGTTCTGCCTGTGATAGCGCTCCTGCGTTTCCATCCAGCGTTCCACTATCCTGTCTCGCACCGAATATGCGAACGCCTTGTACTGGTCGCGCGGCGTCGCTTTGCCGTCGTATTTGGCGAGCGTGTAGCGAAGATGCCATGCAAAGTCCTCTTCCAGGCTCTGCACGCTGTTTTCAACCCGGCGGTCGCCGGCTTTGCCGTTGTTCATCGTCGTTTATCCTTATAACTCCGTGTAGGTGCGTATTTTATCATAACGCGCACCGTGTTTCAATATGATTCCTGTTGAACAGCCTCGCGACGAAGGCGCCGCTAATGTTGTGCCACACGCTGAAGATCGCGCCGGGAACCGCGGCCATCGGGTAGGCCGCGAAATGGACGGCGGCTAGGCTGGCGGCGAGGCCGGAGTTCTGCATCCCCACTTCGATGCAGAGCGCCCTGCGTTTCGGTTCGGCAAGACGAAGGGCGGCGGCAACCATGTAGCCGAGCGCGAGGCCGCAGACGTTGTGCAATACGACGACCGCGAACACCGCCGGCCCGCCGGTGAAGAGCCGTTTCGCGTTCGCAGCGACGACGAGCGCGATGATGACTGCTATTGCGGCTGACGACACCGCCGGCATGAATCGCGCCGCGCGCTCCGTAGCTTTCGGGAAGATGCGTTTTGCCGCAAACCCCAGGACGATCGGCAGTATTACGACCCAGAGGATGCCGACGAACATTCCGAGCGCGTCCACATCGACCGTCTTTCCGGCAAGGAGAAGCGTCAAGGCCGGCGTCAGAATCGGGGCGAGAACCGTCGAGACTCCGGTCATTCCTACTGAAAGCGCAAGGTCGCCTTTTGCGAGATAGGTCATGACGTTCGAGGCCGTGCCGCCGGGACAGCACCCCACGAGCACTACGCCGATGGTCAAAGCCTCGTCCAGCCCGAAGAGCCGCGAGAGCGCCCACGCGAGCGCCGGCATGATCGTGAATTGCGCCGCGCAGCCGATTGCGATGTCTCCCGGCCTGCTGAACACGACTTTGAAGTCTTCCAGCTTGGTCGCAAGCCCCATTCCAAACATGACGATGCCGAGGAGGACGCTTATTAGCGTTCCGGGAGCAAAGAGCAATGTTGTATTCATATGCGTCTGTACAGATTGTTTTTCGGAACCGATATTATAGCAGGATTGCGTTCCAACCGTCAATCTTTGCTCCATGGCCGCGCGGCGGAAGCGCGTCGTTTCCGACGCGCCTCGCCGCGCCGCTTCGGGAGGGCCGGGCGCAGCCCCGGCCTTCGCGTCAGGCCAGCGTCGCCTTGGCGCTGGTGGTCTTGGTGAGGCCGTCGGGCGTCGTGATATCCATCGTGAACGTCACTTCCGTGCCCTTGGGAACGTCGCCGAACGCCGTCGGCCACGCGATCTTTATGAGGTCGTCGCTCACGATCGACGGAAGGATGGTCTCCTCCTGCGCGGATTCGCCCTCCTTCCACGTGAACTTGTAGTGCACCTCGTCGTCGGCGGTGATGCCGAGGTTTCTGCCGTTCGCCAGAATCGGCGCGCCCTCGATGAGCTTGCCGCGCACCGCGCCCGCGCTGTCGCTGATGAGGAACTCGATCTTCGGGCTCTTGCCGTCGTCGTTCACGCGCTGCCAGCTGAAGGAATCCTTCGTGACTTTCTTCGTCTCGATGAGCGGTATCGCGTTCACCTTGACTTCGTTCCTGGAGCCGAGGGAACCGTCCTCGTTGGGCTTGCCCACGAGGTCGAGGCGGATGGACAGGCGGTTGTCGATGAGCAGCGTCTGCCCCTCGTTGAGCGCGTCCACGAAGTAGTCCGCAAGGGCATTGATGATGCCGACGAGCAGAGACTTCTGGATGCCTATCGCGTAGCCGCCCTTGATGAGCGCATCCGCCATTTCCTCAGTGTGCCTTACGACGCGGTCGCAGATCATCACGCGAAGCATCGGTTGATCCGTGCGGGGATCCACGCCCATGAAGGACTTGTACTTGATTACAGGTTTTGCCATGATTGGCCTCCTTTGGTTTTTTGGTTTTTTGGTTGTTGGTTGTTGTTTGCGGAGTCGGACGCGCCGCGTTTTTTCGACACGTCCCTCCATATATAGCCGACCTAGATACCATGAAAAACGGAAAAAAGCCGCTCCAAATGCCTCATGTATCGCCGTTTCGCGTTGTGAATCGTGATTTTATGCAATTTTGACAAATCGTAAATAGCCCATTTTCTGACGGGTCTGGAGTATCGGTTGCGGCAGATTGCGCGGAACGTCGCTTCGGTTTCGGGGGCGTGCTTGCGTATGCGCCGTATGGCTTGGTTCATCGTCATTGCGGTTTTCCTTCCTTGCGGGATCTTGCGCTTTCCCTATGGGTTCGCAATCGCCCCCCTATAGGCTCACCGCCGTAGATAGTGCAGCGTCACCGCCGCGCCCCTTTCGCCTTGCCCATTTCGACCGCCGTATCGTGCATCAAGTCCGCTTCGCGCAGCGTCTCGGCAAGCGGACGG
>JAFPNP010000160.1 GCA_017411125.1 Kiritimatiellia bacterium | reverse complement strand
GTCGAGAGTGCGGGTGTTGCCGTAGAAGTCGATTCCCCAGAGGCGGTCGAGAAGCATGCCGCGCGAGAGAACCTCGTCCGGGCTGCCGGCGAACATCTCGAGCAGCTCGACTTCGCGCCGGGAAAGGCTCACGCATTCGCCACACGTGTTCACGTAGGCAAAGCGGCTGCGGCTCACCGTACCGTCCCCGAAACGGAAATCCTGCCCCGTCTCTTCCGCGTCGTCGTTCCCGGAAGGGACGTGACGAAGCGCGTCCTCTATCCTTGCGAGCCGCCTGCTCAATTCCTTTAGCGCCGCCCAAAGCGGTTCTTCGGTCTCCATGTACGAGTCCTTTCGTTTTCTGCAATCGGGGACGACATGTCCCCGTCCGGCGGAAATTAAACCAAAAAACCGCGTGAAGTTGTTCACGCGGCAATCACATTTCGTTCACATGGAAATCACGCGCGCGTGAAAAGAAGCCCCGTGCGCCATTCTCCGATCAGACGGTTCGACTCTTCCGCGAACCCAAGCGCGGCGTATGCGTCGCGCACTTCGGGATAGAGTTCGTCAAGTATGCCGCTCACGATCAGCATTCCGCCTGGAGCGACGGTGGACGCTATCTCGCGCGCAAAGCGGACGAGTATCGGCCCGAGCACGTTCGCCGCCACGACGTCCGCCACCGGCCCGCCGTCGATGTTCTTCATCGGCGCGGTCGCGCTGAGGTTCGAAAGGTCGCCGCGCGAAAAGCGGATGTCCAGCCCGTTCGCGGCGGCGTTCTCGTTCGCGTTGCGGACGGCGTCTGGGTCTATGTCGAACCCCCTCACGCCGCGAAACCCTTCGAGCGCGGCGGCGATGGCGAGAATGCCGGAGCCGCAGCCAACGTCGAGAAACGTGCGTCCCGGCCGCTCGACGGCGAGCCGGTCGATGTATTCGAGGCACGCGCGCGTGGTGGGGTGCTGCCCGGTGCCGAACGCGATGCCAGGATCGAGCGTGAGCACTTTCTGCCCCGGCGACGGCGCGTACTCCTCCCAGGGCGGACGCACCACGAGACGCGGCGATATGACTTCCGTCTTGAAATGCTTGCGGTAGGAAAGTTTCCAGTCTTCGTCCGGCATGAAACCCGTCGCGGGGGAAAGGTCGACTCCCACGATCTTCCCCGCCTCCACCAGCGCAGCCGCGGCGCGCGGAGCGTCCTCCGCGCAGGGAAGGAATATCTGCATCGTGGTGAGCGAATCCTCGACGTCCCGGTACGAAGTCAAAACGAAATCCCCTCCGTCGAAAACCTCGAAGAGGGGATTCACGTACCGTTCGTCTATCGAACAGGATACGACTGTCATGAAACGACGCCTACTTGGCGGCGGCCTTCCTGGCGACCATCTTCTTCACGACCGTCGGACGCTGCACGAGAACACGCACGTTCTCGTCGCTCATCAGCTTCACTTCCTCCGCGCCCAGGCCGAACTTGACCAGACGGCGGCGCTGCGCGTTTGCGCGGCGGGCCTTCTCTGCCGGCGTCTTGCACGGACGGACGTGCGATTCTTTACGTAGTGTACGACCTGTACCCATTTTATTGACCTCATCTTTCTTGAAAGAAAATCGAGCGTATATTATGGACTATTCTCCGCCCGAAAGCAAGCGAAAAATGCGGCCGGACGAAAAAAGCCCCGAAAGGACGAATTCCGCCGGCGACATGGCTTCCTCTTTGCCGTCTGCCATGCATCCTCGATTTCGTCAGGGCCAAATGACCGCCAGCTCCACGGCGTCGCCGCCGAAGACGCCCTCGAGACGGGCAACAAGCCCCGTCCACCCTTCCGCCTCCTCGATCACGCTGCCGTCGGGCGCAAAAAGCGCATATCTCGCCCCGAACTCGTCGCACGCCACGTAAAGCCGCCCCCACCCGGCATCTTCGATCTTCCTTTCGCACACGGCCCACAGAAGGACGAGCGCCATGCGTATCGCGGCATCCGCCTCCGCATCGTCCGACTTCTCGTCCATCTCGCCGGAAAGGACGCGACCCGTCGGAAGCTCGTACGATATGTCGAGCGACGGCTCGTGCCACTCGAAACGGAAACGGCGGCTCTGCAGACCGTGGCCTTCCACAAAAGTCGAAAGCCCTTCTCCGCTCTTGATTTCCTCAAGTGCGGTCTCGAGGCCGGCGACAGCTTCGATGCGTTCTTTTTCCAGCAAGTCGTCCATGCAGCGCATCTCCTTCAACTATTTGAACCAGTCCGCGTGGGCCGTGCCAGTGATGAACTTATCGTACATGTCGCGGAAGAAGTTGTTCGTGAAGTTGACGTACTGCGACATCCCCGTGTATTTCGAGATCACGGAGATGTTGTACGTATCGAGCTTCGTGCCCATGTTCTCGAGGTTGGGCAACGCGATTCTGCGCTGCACGTCATGATTCTCCCACTGCTCGGCCGAGTAGACCTTTCCGGCGTCATTGAGCTTCCTGGCGTGCGCGATCGATTCGTCAAGCCGGTTCACCGCCGCCTTGTACGCCTCGCTGCCCGCGCCAAGACGGTCCGCGAGAGACGCAAGATAGTCGGTGCGCGCCTTGCCGCCGTCCGGGGCGTCCTTCGCGAGCGACACCAGCCTGTCGTACAATTCGCTGTCGATTTCGTCGGGAGGCGCGACGTTTCTCATGCCGATGTATTGGAAAAGCCCCCTGAGAAGCGCCGGATATTTCGCCTTTTCGAGGTCGATCTCGTACGATCCATCTTTGAACCGCTGGACGCCGGGGTTTTTGAAAATGAGACTGTCCATCATTTTCCGTTTGTCGGCATCGGTGGGCGCCGTCTTGGCCCAAGTGGCTATGGTATGATCGAAAGCGCGTTGCAGCAACGACCCGGCGGGCATGCTGAACTTGTACAGCCCCTGGCGGAAGATTCCGTAACTGGCGTCGTTGTCTATCGCCTTGATGCTGACGGCGAGGTCGTCCCCGTTGATGTCTATCATGTAGTTTTCGTCATGGCGGTCGCCCTGGGCGGTTATCGTGTCGAACCACTGCATGCGGTTGAACTGGCGCATCATGCGGCCGACGACCTTGGCGAAGTCGGCATCGCCCATTTTGTTGATTTCGGCCACGCCAACCTTGCCCGGCGCCACGCCACTGGCGCCGGCTTTTTTGAATTTACTGCCGGTCATGCCGGGGGCCTTCTCCATGAACATTCCGAACTGGCCTTTGTGCGCACCCGCCGAAGTCTTTACCATGACGTCCCCGAGTCCCAGAGTGTCGGCGGTCGTCTGGACGGCGAGATTGACGCGCGTTATCTCCTGGTCGGCCGCCAGACCGTGGTTGAGCGGCGAGTTGGGCGCGGAGAGGCGTCCGGCGAGCTCCGGCTTGAAAACCCATTCCGATTCGTCCTTGAACTTGACGAGCCTCACGGTGTTGAAGGTTCCGCCGCTGAGCGTCTTGGACGCCACCACGTTCTTGTCGTCCAGCGCAATGTTGACGTCGCTGTCCGCATATCCGTGTATGCGCGACTCGAGGAGAGTGGACAGCGACATCCTCCCTTTGAAAACATCCAGTACTGCGCTGGACACGAAGTACTTGTCGCCGGATTTCGCGTCGAGCTCCTTGCCGAGGCCGATGAGCCGATCCACTGCAATTTCTATGTTGCCGGCGAACCGAATCAACTGGTCCATGTACGCCAGATTCCTTCCTTTCGACGCTGCGGAACACACGCTATCCCTAAACTCAGCAAACGCATTCTTGAAACTTTCAGAAGCCGTGGGGAGCGGCTTGGCGGAAATCAACGTTGCGAGATCCAGGCATTTCGCGGCGGCACTGCACGGCGCATTCGCAAGCACCTGCGCGGTCGCCTTGAGCTGCCAAGCGTTGGTCCCGGTCGGCGATTTGGCATACTCCTGTGCAGCGTGCCTGAACGAATTGATCGCCGTCATGACCTGTTCCAGCTTGTCGAACTGGCAGTCGCCAGCATGAAGAGTGTGAAGTTCGTTGACGAACAACGAGGAGAATATCTTGTCTCTCAGGAGCGGCTCTTTCAGGAACGGAATGTCCTTGTTGACGAAATTCGCCATAGCCGTGCGCAATACCTCCCGCTGAAGAGAACCTATTTTTTTGCCGACATCGTCGAGAAGCTTCGTGGCCTCGGCGAGAAGCGAACGGTCGATGAAGATCGTCTTCGTATTCTTCTTCTTCTCGCCGACTTCAATTTCCGTATTCTCGTCCGCGCCGATTTTGATTTCTGTCTTCCCGTTCGCACCGACTTTGATTTCAATCTTTCCGGCCGCCGCAGCGGCGGAAAACTTGTCCTTTATCGCATTCAATTCCAGGACGCATTTATCCAAGTCGTCCTTCGTCAGGTTTTTGCATCCGTCCTTGGCGTATGCTTCCAAGCGTTCCGCCAGCGGCTTGAGGTCGTCCTTGAGGGCGTTGAACATCTCTCCGCGCCCGAACTTGTCGAGCGCGTAATCGCCGGCATGGGAGCTTATCTTGCCGTTCCCTGCGAGCTTTGCCGCTTCGTCCACCGCGTTTTCCGCGCCCTTGTCGATGATTTCGGTCATCTGGATCACGAGCGATTCAAGTTCTCCGCTGCGCCTGTCGCACTGGAACATCAGCTCCTCGAGCGTCGCCTGCGTCTTGCCGTCCTTGGCAGACGCCAGCGCGCCCGCGAGCGCCAAGGAAAGCGCAGTCTGCGCGTTCTGCGCATCTTCGAAAGCCTTGGCGGCGTCGTTATTATCCTTCCACACGACTTGGTCGTTCTCTTTCGTCATCGCCGCAGCAAGATCCTTGCCGCTGAAACCGTCAAGCACCGTGAGCTTGTCCTGCGCTATCTTGGCAAGATTCTTCAGGTTCGCAACGACGGACTTGTCAAGCCGCGCTTCCTTTGCGGCCTTCGCCACGGCATCGACGTCCACTTTCCCCGACACGCTCTTCAACGCCTTGAGCAAGAGGACGTCGAGCTGTCCCACTACCTCCTCCGCGCGCGGCGGAACTTGATACTCGGAGACGTACGCCTCGCCGTCGACCGGCGCGCCGCCTGGCTGCACGCCGCCCGGCTGCACGCCATCGACGTTCCCGGCATTTGCAATGCCGGGATTGACTATTGGCTGCACGTTGTTGCCGAGTCCTACTCCGTTAGGTCCACCCATTGTTTAATCCTTTGTTTAAACTCTCTTTGCCATGTTTACACGTTTGCGGGGAAAAAGATTACCGGGAAAAACGAAAAATCATGCCGCAAGTATCTCTCCTGCCCGGTAGCATTAGGCGATGTAGCCGCGCGACTGGTAGAACAAGTCCGAGTTGAATCGCGACAAAGCATCGCTCATCCACGAAGCATATACCTCCATGAGTTTCGCTACCGGATCGGAACCGCCGGACACGTCCTCGATGAGCCGCGCATATACGGCTCCGATGTCCCAGTAGCCGGGAACAGCGTATCGGCATTGGGCGACATTGTCGAAATCCCCTTCCGGCATGGAGCACAGAGCGATAAAGTCGTCCGACACCTTCGCGATCTGCTCGCAGTGGAACGTGTCGGCGTAACGGTATATGCGGCGGATTGTCTCCTCGCCCATGGCGGCCACGACTTCCGCCCTGCGAAGTTTGCGCGCCCGCCCGATGTATTCAATCAGGCTACAGACATAAAAAAGATCGTTTTCCCTATTCATCGCGCACCTCTTCGGCTTTCAGGAAAGACAGCGCATTCAATGCCTTGTCCGTGCAAAAAAAATCTGACGCGTCGGATACTTGAATCGCGCAAGTTCCCAAAACGCGGCTCAAGTGATTTTGCCGTCAATGAAATCCTGTACGTAATTGTAGATAGTATCGTTCGCCATGGGGCCTTCGACAATGTCGTGCCGGTGTGCAATCCAATAACGGCACGAAACAATGAAATCCAGCCACTCTTCCGACAGCGGCTGCCATGACAGACACGACGAGAAATCCCGCATTGCATTTTGCCGCTATCCATTTTGCCATGTTTGAGCGACAAAGGCTCTATATTGTTCCCGATATTCATGAACATCGTTTTCGTTGCCTGCAATTTTACCAAAATTCCGCTGCCGCGGCAAGCGCGACCGCGCCGAAAGCAAAAAGAACCTCAAGAGGATTTTCATGCGCCCCTTAAGGCGCACACCGCCGTCCCTTGGGATGTACACGGTAAAATACCCCCTATTTATGGACATAAATACCCCCTATTTATACCGTCAAATACCCCCTACTTATAGCCATAAATAGGGGGTATTTTGACCAACTTCCTTTAGGGGGGGCATTTTCCCGGAACAGTTTGGACGTTTCCCGTCAGTTGAGTTCCGGATGCCAGGTGAAGGCGGTGATGTTTTTCCAGCGGACTGCGGTGGGCTGTCCGTTGAAGACCGAAAGCACTTCTACCTGCGGCGAGATGACGGTGATGGCCGGTGCGCGAATAAAGGTCATGGGCACGCCCGGCCGCCCGTCAAACGTGCCGACGGTCTTGAAACTGCCGAGCTGGCGTCCGTATGCGTTGCGGCGCACGGCGACCGGAAGGACGCCGAACCAACAAGAAGGACGCGCTTCGGCGCATCTTTCAGCATCTTCGATTTTCTCCGCAAGCAGTATGAGCCCGGCACAGACGGCGAAAACATGCAATCCGCCGTCAATGCGCTCCTTGAGCGGCGCGAAAAGTCCGAGATCCGCAAGCAGCTTGCCCTGCACGGTGGATTCGCCGCCCGGCAACGCGAGCAAATCAATCTTTCGCGAGAGGTCGACGCGTTGCCGTATCTCGAACACCTCCGCGCCACGCCTCCGCCAATACGCCGCCATTTCGGCAAACGCGCCCTGGACGGACAACACCCCTACATTCATAACCGCCTCCCGACCACTTGACTACCGTCCTCTCTCTTCCATGATGGTTTCGATCTCGTCGGCGTTGATGCCGACCATGGCAGGGCCGAGGTTTTCGGAAAGCTTTGCGAGCAGCTTGGCATCCTGCCAGTTGGCGACGGCCTGCACGATCGCCGCCGCGCGTCTTGCCGGATCGCCGCTCTTGAATATGCCGCTCCCCACGAACACGCCCTCAGCGCCGAGTTCCATCATCAGCGCGGCGTCTGCGGGAGTTGCCACGCCGCCGGCCGCGAAGTTCACGACGGGCAGCCTGCCGTTGCCATGCACGAACTTCACGAGATCGAGCGGAGCGGACAGCTCCTTCGCCGCTTCGTACAACTCGTCCTCCCGGAGCGATGCGACGCGGCGTATCTCCGATTGCATCTTGCGCATGTGCCTGACGGCCTGCACCACGTCGCCCGTGCCGGGTTCGCCTTTCGTGCGTATCATCGTGGCGCCCTCGCCGATGCGGCGCAGGGCCTCGCCCAGGTCGCGCGCGCCGCAGACGAACGGCACGGCGAACTTCGACTTGTCGATGTGGCGCACGTCGTCCGCCGGCGACAACACCTCGGACTCGTCGATGTAGTCGATCTCTATGGCCTCCAGAATCCTCGCCTCGGCGATGTGCCCTATCCGGCATTTCGCCATTACCGGGATCGAGACGGCATTCTGAATGCCCTTGATCATCGCGGGGTCGCTCATGCGCGACACCCCGCCCGCCGCGCGGATGTCGGCGGGGATGCGCTCGAGAGCCATCACGGCGCACGCGCCGGCGGCCTCGGCGATCTTCGCCTGCTCGGGCGTGGTGACGTCCATGATCACGCCGCCCTTGAGCATCTGCGCGAGATTGCGGTTCAGTTCCTGCCTGTCGTCCATTGTCTATTCCTTTAATTGGTGGAAAACACCCTTCCATTGTACCAGTTCTCCCACCAAAGGAGTAATCGGAAATACGTATCCCACGGCATAGGACAGACCTATGGCATGATGCGTGCTTGACAGGCCACACCCCGCCCTTCACTTACCCCTTCACGCGCAGGAGGAACGAGACTGGCGAACCTTCCGGCGTGACGGTTGCTTTCAAAACTTCAATCGGCAATTGACTTCAGACCGAAATATATAGTATAATTCAGACCTAATCAAGCACTTGAAAGAGGACCTAACAATGGCCACTATGCCAGTACAGGAAGTCAAGAGGCGCGGGATGTCCGTTTTGGACGAATCACTCGCCGATGGTCCAGTATATATCATTCGCAACAACGCGCCACGCTATGTCGTCATGTTCGCCGACACGTTCCATGAAATGGAAGAGGCTCTTGCCGATGCCAGGATAGCCGCTTCCGAAGCAGACATCAAAGCCGGCAGGGTGACCCGCGGAACGGCGGATGGACTTATGTCGGAACTTCTGGAGGACTGACGCGATGCCGTTTTCCCTCGTCTGGACCGACACGTTCAAGCGCACGGCCAGAAAGTTCCTCAAGAAGCACCGCGATCTCGCGAAAACTTTCTCCCTCGTCCTGCACAAGCTGGAGAACGATCCCCACGATTCCGAGCTTCGCCTCCACCCCCTCGCAAGAAAACACCTCGGAAAGCACGCCGTAAGCCTCACGTACTCGTACAGGATAGTGCTGCGCCTCATGCTGACGGAGTCCGAGATATATC
>JAFPNP010000022.1 GCA_017411125.1 Kiritimatiellia bacterium | reverse complement strand
GCTCACGACCTGGCACTGCAGCTCGAGGTACGAGCCAGTGCCGGACTTCGTCGGCTTGTTCTGGGACTTCACGATGGCGACCTCGTAGTCGCCCTCCGGGATCGGCGCGAAGCCGCTGTCGAGCGGATCGACCGTAGTTGCATCGAAGAAACACTCTTCCATGAGTTTATTCCTTTTCTTGTTGTTTTGTTGACCGGGGCTGTTGTACGCCCGTCGGGTTCGACCGTCCGCGCTTCCACGTCCTTCCAGGGCAGACGATGTGAGTGACAAACGTCTGCCTCGGATAGGTGCGCTGCACGGCGGTCTCCCCCGGCCGCATGATCCGCCCGCAGCGATCACACGGCATCGGGAAAGCTACTGTGAACTTACGACCCACCATTTGCGCCGTTCCCGGACTTGATGGCTGAGACGAGTGCGTCCCACGTGAACGGCATGGGGCCGGACGGGATGCCGTACCGGTTCTTGGCGAGCAGCCGCGTATCGCCCACGCAGTAGAGCTCGCGCTCGCCGCCGTTCTTGCCGATCACGACCTTGCCGCCGGACGCGTCCTCCATCGTGCGGATCTTCGCGTAGGCGACGATGTCGTTCCATTCGACCACCCAATCGCGTATCGCCGCGATGAGGCGCGGCGCGGTCCGGCGGTCGGTCGTGCCGTCCGTGTATTTCACCGTCTCGTCGTGCGAGTGCGCAATCTGTATGATGCACATGTTCCGCTTGCGGCGGATCTCGTCGAGCAGGGAATAAACGTCCTTGCGGAACTGGACGAGCGCAGCGTCGTTGCCACGGTTGTAGCCGCCGTATGCCGCCGTGAGGAACTTCGCGCCAGCAGCCGCGCACACGCCGTCGGCGACGATGTTCTGGAGCGCGGAGAGGCTGTCGATCACAACAGTCTGGAAGTCGTGCGGCTCATCGCGGATTTCCTTGAGGTAGGCGATGAACGTGGCGAAGTCCTTGATGTGCGGCGTCTTCGCGCAGTCGATCTGGTCCAAGCCATCCTCGAGTACGAGAATGACAGGTTTGGGCGCGGTCGCGGCAAACGAACTCTTGCCCACGCCAGCGTCTCCGTAAAGGAGTATTCTTGGGGGTGAGGGCGTCTTGCCGACAGTCAGTTTCTGGAGTAGAGACATTGCATTGTCCTTTCGTTTTCGTGTAGTTTCAGATGCGGTCGATGAGCCTTGTCTCGCGGAAACGGGTGTACCACTCGTTCTTCTCGCGGCACTGGATGAGCTCGGCGATTGCCTTTTCGTTCTCCGCCTCGGCAAGGTCGAGGACATCGTCAGCGTACCTGAAGGTCGCCGCCCTGTATGGAGCGGTCTTCTCAGACGCGATCAAGTACACGGGAAACTTCCGTCCGCTGACCTTTTCGAGAACGGCGCGATACAGTGCGAGCTGGAATCCGTAGCCGAACTTCCGGGCTTCGGACTCAAAGCCGGGAAGATCACTGGTCGTCTTCAAATCTACAATCCCGAAATCGCCGTTGAACCAGTCGAGGCGAACCTGCACGGGAAGCCCGCAGAAGTCCTCGTCGCGGATTGTGCATTCCGCCTCGCCGTGTTCAAGTAGCTGCTTCGCATCAGGATGGTTCCACACCGATTGGGCCATCTGCTCAATCATCTCGAACTCTTTGCAGCTCACGACCTCCTTGCTCTGCTTCGCCATGAAGTCCTGCCACTTCTGCGAGGTTCGCTGGTAGGCCTGGCCTGTGCGCTCGTTGATCGGGCCGTCGCTGACGAGGAAGTCCCTCTGCCATGCGTCGTGACCCTCGAGCGTGTAGACATGGCAGGCGCGGCCAAACGCCAACGCGGGCGACTCGGGCCGCTTCAGCTTGCCGGTCATCATGAGTGAGTACGTTAGCGGACACGCCCTGAACTGGGCGAGGTTGTGGGACGAGAGGTATCGTCCCGATGCGGCGTCGGCGTGGTACTGCTTCGCCGGAACGTCTATGAAGTATGGTTCTTTCATGTTCAGTTTCCTTTTCGGTTCCGCAGGCGGGGAGAACCGTTCTCGCCCGCCCACGGTGGATGGTTATTGCCGCAGCTGCAGAAAGTTCCGTAAACTTTTCAGCAACCGTGGTCGTAAATCCGGCGCACCGCATCCTTCACGGCTGGCCAGAGTATGTCGTACAACTCCCAGTCCGGGACACCGATGATCTCGTGGATCTCCGCGAGCTTGTATCCCTCGCGGCGAAGTGAGAATATCCTCGCGTAGAGAGGATTCTGCTTTTCCAGCAGTTCCGTCACTACGTCGAAGTCGAACTTGAGGAGGCCCTCCGCGAAATGGTCGCGGGGATCGGCGAATCCATCGACGAAGGTCGGAGCGTCCTCGTCGTTACCGGCGATCTTGCAGTCGCACGACACGGTCACGTTCTCCTTCTCGACCACGCAGGCGAGATGCCGCAGGCAGTGGCCCAGCTCGCGGGAGATGAACACGTCTGCGAAGCTCGGGAAGGAGCAGCGGTCGTTCGGTTTGAACTTCCTGTGCGCTTTCATGACCGCCGCCTTGAGACGACTTGTGACCTCATGGCGGCGCGATTGCTTCTTCTCCTCGTTGGCGAGAACCTTGAATTTGGTCATCGCGACATTGACCTTGGCCTCGATGTCGTCCATGACCTCTGCCGTGAACGGGTTATCGGGGCGAGTGAACCGATGTTTCTTCTTCATTTAGCTTGTCCTTTGTTTCGCCCCTCAGCACCACGCCGAAGGGCCTGATAACTGCCGGAGGGTCAAGGACAAGCCGGACATTTCACGATGTCCAGGGGAGGGAAATGAACATGGCAACCCCAATCCCCTTAACCCCCTTAAGGGGGGTTATGGG
>JAFPNP010000159.1 GCA_017411125.1 Kiritimatiellia bacterium | reverse complement strand
TTACGTCTATACCGCCGTCGCCGGGCTCGTCGGAATACTGAGCTATTCGATGATGGGCGGGTTCGGCAACAAGATACACACCGAGACGCGGGAGCAGAATTTCCGCCTGTTCATGAAGGCGAACCGTCTCGTCACGCTCGCCGTGGCGTGGTGCGCCGCGATGATGACGGCGCTTTTCCAGCCGTTCATAGAGGTCTGGACGAAAGGAAATCCCGACCTCGTGCGCCATTTCCTCACTCCCGCCCTCGTGGTCGTGTTCTTCTACGTGAGCCAGTCGCGGCTGGTGTTCCACACGTTCAAGTCCGCTGCGGCGATATGGCGCGAGGACAGGTGGAAGCCGATCGTCTCGGCGGCGGCGAACCTTGCGATGAACCTCTCGTTCGTTTTGTTCCTCCCGGAGGAATACAAGCTCGACGGCGTCATCCTCTCGACCATCCTCGCGTTTCTGCTCATCGAGATTCCATGGGAATCGCACGTGCTCTTCTCCGTGTTCTTCAACAAGATGCAGTCGCGCGAATACTGGAAATCGCAGGCGACGTTCCTTGCGGCAGCCGCGGCCCTTTCCGCAGTCGCATGGTGCGCCGCCAGGCTGGTCCCGCTGGACGGCCTCTTCGGCCTGTTCGCGAAAGGCGTTGCCGCCGCTTTCGCGGCGAGCACCGTCATGCTTGCGCTGTTCCGCGCGGACGCAAAATCGATGCTCGACATCCTGCGCAAGGGAAGACGCGCATGAACCCGCAGCGGCACAACGGTTTCGACTGGCTTCGCGGCGTCGCCGCGCTTTTCATCGTGGCCGTGCATCTTTCCGTCGGCACGACGCCCTCGTGGTCGCGCCTCGCCGCCTTCGGGGCGCAGACGTGCATAGAACTGTTTGCGGCGGTCAGCGGATTCCTGCTCGCGCTTCGGCTCGACAGGTCGCGGGACGATTCGCCCGCAAGCCTTGTCTTGCGCAGGGCCAGACGTCTTCTGCCGGCGTTTCTGAAATGGACAGTGTTCTATCTTGCAGCCCTTTCGCTGATGGACTGGTGTTTCGGCGTGCCGAACGGATATCTTGAAAAAATGGGGCCGAGGTTCATCGCGGCGTCGGTGCTGCGCGGCGCGGCAGAAGTCCATCTTTGGTTCGTGCCGAGCCTTTTCGCCGCATCCGCCGTCCTGATCGCCGCCGACAGATTCCTTTGCGCACCGCTGCGCAACGCATGGACGTATCTGGTCTGCGGCGCCGCGATCGGGCTTGCGGGAAGCTGCGCGGGAACAAACTTTTTCTTCCATGACGTCCGCCTGTTCGGATGGACTATGCTCGGCATGGGGCTTTCGCGGATCGTGCGAAACCGCGACGGTTCGGACGCCATGCGCCGTGCGCGCGTTCTGGCCGCGTTTTCGTTCCCGTTCGCGCTCGTCGCCGCCGTCTTCGCGCAAGGCACGGTTTTCTGGCATTTGGCGGACATGGCGGTCGCGCTGGCCTTGTTGCTTGCGCTTTCTGGCACGAATTTTCCCGGATCGCGAATAGGGGCTTTTCTGTCGCGAACGAGCCTCGACGTGTACTATTCGCACGTGTTCGTGTCGCGCGCGCTGTCCGTCGCCATATGCGCATGGCATCCAGAGCCGCTGGGCTTTGCCGGAGCGTTTTGCCTGTGGTTGCTGGTCTGGTCGATTTCCCTGGCCTTCGCCGCACGATGACATTCCGAAATTGCCAAAAAGACTCTGTTGCCGCTCCAGATGTCTCATATGCCATTTTATGTTTTAAATCGGCATATTATGCAATTTCAAATTGCAAACAGCCAATTTTCTGACTAATCTGCAGTATCAATTGCGGTAGATTGCGCGGAACGTCGCTCCGATTTTCGGTGCGTGCTTGCATTTGCATCTTATGGCCTCTTCATCATTGCCATCTTCCTTTCCCTCCCTTGCAGGATTTTCCGTTTTCCCTATAGGCTAGCAATCGTCTCCCTATAGGCTCACGGCCGTAGATAGGTCAACGTCATCCGCAAGACGCCCAAATCCCGCGCGGCGGTGGAGAAATGTGATATACTATGCGCCATGGGATTAGATGTAAAATCCGCAAAGCACGAAAGCGCGAGGTAAACCAACTGGCAAGATTTCTAAACAGAAACAGGAGAAAAACCACTACCATGCAACATGATTTCAATGGCAAGCACAAGGATAGTGTTTTAGGCGGGTTTTCTGCCCGAAACGCAAGTTTCGCGAGGTGATTTCAATATGAGTGTGTCTATGCCATGCGCCAGATGCCGCTCTTTTCGCACTTGTCGCCGGGTGCTATGCAATAGCCAGACGCTCAAAACCCGGCAGATACGGCATTGTTTCATCAGGAGGCGGCCTAGATTGGCCGGGTGCTATGCAATAGAAATTGATCACCGCCTCGAGGGAGCGCTTCAGCCAGATTGTGTTCTTGATTATCGCCGCGAATCGCGTGTAGGAGGAAACAACCTTGTTCTTCCATTTGATGTAGCGCAGCACGAGATGCGTCAGCATCGCGGCCCATATCTGCCATTCGACCGCATTCTGGTTCTCGCCGAAGAACGACTGGAGCTGGAGCGTCTGCTTGAGTTCCTTGAAGAGGAGTTCCACCGCCCACCTTGCCTTGTACAGCCCCGCAACCGTGGACGCGCTCCACTCGAAGTTGTTCGTGTAGAACACCATCTCGCGCATCTCTCCTTTGACCTCGACAAGGGCTTTTACGCGGCGCAGCGTCCTCGGGTAGTCCACCTTCGTCGTCGTGCCAGCCAGCCGTATCGCCTCGTCGGAGATGATTTCCTTCGGCAGCTCCTTCCGGGCTACGTGCTTCACGACCCTGTATTTGGTCGGCTCCTTTTCCCTGATTACGAAGAACACCCCGCGAAGCGTCTGCCGGTACAGCACGGGAAAGTTGTTGTACGCCCTGTCGAGTATCCCGACG
>JAFPNP010000158.1 GCA_017411125.1 Kiritimatiellia bacterium | reverse complement strand
AGTCCATCATGATGCCGGTGGTGGCCCGGCCGGTCGAGGTCTTGAGTTCTATCGACTGCGTGGCGCAGGCGATCTCGACCCCGTGCTGGCGCAGCTCGTGTTCGATGTTCCAGAAGTCGCGCTTGTTGCGGTTGATGCGGTCGAGTTTGTAGATGACGATGATGTCGATCTCGCCGTTGCGGACATCTCGCATCATCCTCTGGAACGCCGGACGGTCGGTCGTGCCGCCGGAAAAGCCCCCGTCCTCAAATACCTGCCCCGTGTACTGCCAGCCGTCACCGGCGTGGCTCTCAATGAACCGGAGGCAGGTGTCGCGCTGTGCGTCGATTGACGTGTAGTTGCGGTCGAGACCTTCGGAACTCGACTTGCGGCAATAGATGACGCACCGCTTGGCGGCTGTGCTTGCCGGCGCTTCAGTTCTCTGCTGCGGCATGGCTACCTCCTCTCCTTCAAGGGCGGCATATGGAAGAACTCGCGTCCGTTCCAGTTGGACCCGGTGATGAGCTTTGCGACCTCGGAGGGCGAGTGGTACATCTGCCCCTCGTATTCATACTGCCTGCCGCCTCGGTAGACGAGGACGTACTTCTTGCCGTGCCACTCTCGCACGTACTGCGCTCCCGCTGCGTGGGGCTCACGCTCCTTCTTTTTGCCCTCGCGCTTTTCAAGTGCATCGTTCAGAATCTCCGCAGTCTCGGTTCCGACTGTCTTTCGGTAGTGCCGCTCCTGCAGCTTGTAGATGATTTCCGAGCGCAGGCTTGCGGTCGAGCGCGTCGAATTCTCGCCGAAGAAGTGTCCGTAGCGGGCTCGGAGTGCCTGCGAGTCCATCCGCGAGACCGCATTGATCTCGGTCAATAGGGACTTGGGCAGGCTTTCCATTTACGATGCCTCCTTCTGAACACGACGCTTCTCGGCAAGCCGTGCGATGGCATCGGCCATCACCCGCGCGGCATCGAGAAGGCTCTCTTGGACTTTCTGGTTGTTTTCCATGACTTCATCTCCTATGGCATTCTCTATCACCGCCTCCGAGCAGAAGGTAGCGAGATTCCGCCAACAAAATTCACTACCGCATATACTGGCGTATATTCTGTGATATATCCAGCGGGAATAGTGACTTTTCCAGAGTGTGCGGATGCCTGCTCTATCTCTATCATACTTGACATCCCAAACAGGATAACAGAGAAGAGAAGTTGTGTTTCACCCAATAAAATAAGGGGTTCGCGTTTTGGACGGCATCCGAAAAGCAAATAGGGGTTTCGCCAGGAATAGAGGACATCTGCGGAGAGAGACAGGGGGCGAGTCCCTATAACGGCAGGGCGGGATAACAAAAAAGCCCCAAACACGGGGCTTTTTTGCGATGCGGGAAACCGCGCCGTTTTGGACGGCTCAAGAGTCCCTATTATGATGGTGGAGGTGGGGGGAGTCGAACCCCCGTCCGAAACGGCTTTGGCCAAACTTCTACGCGTGTATTCCGCCTTTGATCTCGCATCCGGTACGCCGACGGACGGGCTTATCCAGACACAACCGCTCGGTTGTACGTGGCCCAAGCGCGCGAACGGAGCGCCCAAGGACAAGTCCTGCTGAATGAGGCTTCCCCGCCTAGCAGGCGTCAGCGGTTCGGCCGGAGGCCATCAGTTAGGCCGCCATGCGGTAATCGTTGTTCGCAATTACTCTTTTTTCCCGTTTTTTAACGAGGCCAACGAGAATCCTCGACGCGCAATCTGGTCTCCACTCATCCCGTCGAAACCGGATCACCCCCAAGTATCCTTGAGGAAAACAGTTACATTATCCTTTATTTTCCGGTAAAAGTCAAGAGGTGGCGTACCTAAAATTTTACGGTAACGGCGCGTCAGGGCGTCTTGCGGCCGATTCTGTACGAGAGTTTCTCGCCGGGCCTGTGCTGGCCGGGTGCGGGGATCAGGATGAAGCGTTCCGTGACCACGGCGTCTGCGATTTCCTTGCCGTCCTTGCCGAACAGCGCGTCCCCCGGAGGCGCCGCGTCGAGCAGCGCCATGACAGGGCGCGCGCCGCGCGCGTCTTTGACGTCGGCGAACTTGCACTCCCGCGTGAACTCCACCTCCACGTCCGCACCGCGCACCTTGACGTTGTACGGCGTCGTGTCCTTTGGAAACGTGATGCGCTGCGCGGGATCGCCATAGACGGCGAACGTGTCGCGGTCGTAGTCGAGGCCCTTGGCGTCCTTTGCCGAGTGCTTCTTGCGCCTGACCCAGTTGAGGCGTTCGTTTTCGAGGAAACGCGCCTCCGCAAGGGAGTAGCGTCCCTGCTCGAATACGCCTTTCACGCCCCACCCCATGAAGCCGTACCACGACGGCACCGTGTATCCGGCGAACTGTTCCGTTCCGGCGGAATGCATCCACGCCGTCGCCATGCAGGCGCGCGCATCGACGTGTCCGATAAGGCAGTTCCCCGCGCCGATGTAAACACGCAGGGAGGCGTTCGTGAGGGCGTAGCGCGTCTTGCCGCCCGGTTCGATGAAATCCAGCCCGGCCTCCTTGGTGTGTACGAGGCTGCCCTTGTTCTTGTTGTAGACGATCTGCCAATCGCGTTCGCGGGCGTGTCCGCTCGTGACGAAGTAGTCTATGGGCATGGAGTTGAACGCCATGGCGAGCGTCTTTGCCGGGCGGCCGCCGGTAGGGACTTTCTCGGTTGCGCCGCCCTTGCGCTTCATCCAGAAGTCGTTCTCCGATGTCTCAGACGACGCGAACCCGGATTCGTAGCCGTCGAGGGACCTTTGCCCTCCCATGCTCGTCGCGCCGGAGCGGATCGTGCCGGAACGCGCCGCCACGGCCCTGAGGGCGTCCTCCGCGCAGTATCCCGTCACCACGCCCCAGATCGCGTCTCCGTATTCGTCGTCGTCGATGAGGCGCATCATGCGGTATGCGGCCGCGATGAAGCCGCGTCCGGCCTTTTCGGGATTCACCACGAAGCACACGTACTTTGGGCGTTGCGCGCGGAGGGCGTCGAGCAGTTTGGCGAAGCCTTCGCCCTCGTACTTGAAGACGAGCACTTCTGCGCCGTGTTTTTCTTTGAGCGCATCGGCGACTTTCATCCATCCGGAATCGCCAGACGCCGCCTCTTCGACGGCGACAACGTACTTGTCGTAAGACGGCGGAGATGTATTCGCCGTCGCCGGAAGGGCGAATGCTATGGATGTCAGCATCAATCCGAATGCAAATTGTGTTTTCAATGCAATCTGCTCCTTTGCAAATTCAATTCTGCCTGTGACGCCGCATATTGTACCATATCCCGGCGCATTCGGCAGGACGCGTGTTCTCGCGCGTCAACGAATGCTTGATTTGTGAAATATGGATATGTTATACTGTGGCCTGTCGGAAGGGCGCAGGCAGACGGAAGCGAGGGCTTCGGTTGTGGGTTCGGGGCGCTGTCGTTCGACTGGAGGAGATGAGAGAATGAGGAAAATTGTCTATGCGGCGCTGATAGCGGGAACGTTTGTGGCTGTCTCCGCCGAAACGATCGGAGTTTGTTCGCCCGACGGACGGAACGAAATCCGGATTTGCGCCGCTCCGCTCGAATATGAAATCTTGCGCGACGGAATGGTCGTTGCCGGGAGGTCGAAAATCGGCATGACTGTCGGCGGAAGGGCGCTGGCGGAAGGAGGTGCAAGTCTGGAGAGCGTTGTGCGCAGCGCAAGAAGCGGCATAGTTGCCGCTCCGGTCTATAAGAAGGATAGGGTAGATCTTGCCGCGAACGAGGTGTTTGCCGATTTCGGCGCATGGGGCGTGCGGCTCGTTGCCAGGAACGATGGCGTGGCTTATCGTTTCGAGACGAAAATGACGGGTAGAATCAAGGTCGATGGCGAGGATGCGCACTTGTGCTTGCCGTCGGACGATGTGAAGTGTTTTGGATATCAAACGAGGATGTTCGGCTGCGAGGAGTCCGTGCCGTTCGTCAAAAAGGCGCGGGACATCGACTTCAACCGACAGATGGTCTATATGCCGTTCGCATACGAGACAGGCGGCAAACATGTTCTCGTGCTGGAGTCGGACGTGCGTGACTATCCGGTGTGGAACTTCGGTTCGTTCTCCAACGGCGTGTTGCGTTCTAAGTTCGCAGGGGAGGCGAAGAGGACGGAGAAGCGTGGCGCGGGTCTGTCTGTCGTGGAACATGCGCCGTATCTTGTCGAGACGGCGGGCGAGCGCACGTTCCCGTGGCGTGCGTTCGTGCTTGCGGACGCGCCGGTCAAGTTCTGCGAGTCCGACATCGTATGGGCGCTTGCTCCGGCGCAGGACAAAGGTGCGGATTTTTCGTGGGTCAAGCCCGGCAAGGTGGCGTGGGATTGGTGGAACGGTTTCGACAACGGCAGAAAATGCGACACGGAGGGATATGAGCGGTTCATTGATTTTGCCGCGAAAAACGGTCTCGAATACGTAGTCCTTGATTGGTATGGTTACGAGGCGAGGTTCGGGTTCGACATTTGGAAGCCGTGCCCGGCGGTCGATGTGGATCGTCTCGTCAAGTATGCGAAGGCGCGTGGCGTCGATCTGTGGCACTGGATGGCTTTCCATCAGGTGTACGGCGACGAGGAGCGCGTGGCGTCGCATTTTGCGAAGGTTGGGATAAAGGGCTTCAAGGTGGATTTCCTCGACCGCGGCGACGCCGACGTAGCGCGTTTCATGGAGAAGTTCGCCGATGCGTGCGCCAGGAACCGGATGCACGTGGAATACCACGGCGCATACCGCCCGACGGGGCTTCACCGTCGCTATCCGAACGTTCTCAACTACGAGGGAATCCACGGACAGGAGTGGATGCTCCCGAATCTTTACAGGGGCGACGAGAAGGGAACGATGGCAAGTGACGTCGCGGCGTGCTATTTGAGAATGTCCGCAGGCCCGATGGATTACACTCCGGGTGCGATGCTCAACTACGGAATAGGTTCCGGCTATCGTGCAAACGGCAGGCGCAAGGCGCCCGGAACGCTCGGCACGCGTTGCCGCCAGATGGCGCAGGTAGTCCTGTACGAGGCGCCGCTGCAGATGCTCTGCGATTCGCCGACGAACTACGGGAAGGACATGGAGTGTTTTTCGTTCATGGCGAAAGTCCCAACCGTGTGGAAAAGCGTCGTCGGTCTTGCCGGAACGCCTGAGACGATGTTCGTCGCGGCGCGCGAGACGCGGCGCGGCGAGTGGTATGTCGGCGGTATCGCAACTGTCGAGGCGCGTGATTGCGTGCTCGACACATTCTTCCTCGGCGAAGGCCGATGGGCGTGCGAACTGTTTCGCGACGCGGGCGATGATGCGGGCAACGCGCGGCGCTATGTCCGCGAGACGCGGAAGATTGAGGCCGGGAACAAGATTCCGGTTCACATGGCGCCCGGCGGCGGATTTGTCGCGCGGTTCTGCCGCCAGTCAAAGAAATGACGGGACGATACAATAAGCGGAAAGCCGATGAGTATGGAAAAATCACGTGTGACAGCGACTGTGTGTGCAGGGTACAGACTTTGGGCATATGGTTTGTGCGCGGCGGTTTTTTTCGCGGCGGCGGACTCTGCGGCCGTGAATGCGGTGGAGACCATGCCGCTGCCTTGTCCGCAGAAGTGCAAGACAGACGTCGCCGCGCCTGTCGCGCTCGACGAGACTGCGACCGTGACGGTGGACTGTCCGGACGACTCCGCCGTCGCGTGGCTCGCTTTGCATTTTAAGCAGTGGTATGGCGTCCACGCGCCAAAGGCTGGAAGGGCGTCCGTTCGCTCCCGCGTCGCCGGCGGCAGCGAGGCGTACACGCTCCGCGCCGACCCGTCGAACGGCGTCCGCATTGCGGCTAACACGCTTGCGGGAGTGCGCTGGGCGGCCTATACGCTTCGCCAGATGGCGGGCGTGAAACGAGGCACTTTCAAGATCGAGGGGCGCGTTCTGCCGTCGCTTGAAATAGCCGATCGCCCGCGCC
Source organism: Kiritimatiellia bacterium (assembly GCA_017411125.1). Classification (GTDB taxonomy): domain Bacteria; phylum Verrucomicrobiota; class Kiritimatiellia; order RFP12; family UBA1067; genus RUG572. The sequence goes on along the minus strand of JAFPNP010000158.1, from coordinate 2,758 downwards.
TCGCGTTCCGCGGCGTCCACCTCTGCTGGTTCCCGGAGACGCGTCCCGCGCAGATGGAGCGTGCGATACGCCTTGCCGCGTATCTGAAGTTCAACTACGTGGTTCTGGAGACTTGGGGAACGTTCAAGAGCGAGGTGCATCCGTGGCGCAACTGGCCGGACGCGCCCTGCACGAAGGCGGAGGCGCGGCGTTTGGCAGATATCGGGCGCGACCTCGGCGTGACGGTGATACCGCAGATGCAGATATTCGGGCACGCTTCGCTCGCGCGCGGCGGCAGCGCGAAACACGCCACGCTCGACATGCACCCCGAATACGAGCCGCTCTTCGAGCCGGGCGGATGGGTCTGGTGCCTTGCCAATCCCCACACGCAGCGCGTACTGCGCGAACTTGTCGCCGAGATGCACGAAGCGTTCGGCAGCCCGCCCTGGTTCCATCTCGGCTGCGACGAGGCGAACCGTCCGCCGTGCCCTCTCTGCGCGGAACATCCGAGGGCGAAGCTGGTGGCCGGCCATATTGCAGGGATGGCCAAGTTCCTCAAGGCGCGCGGCGCACGCAGCATGGTCTGGCACGACATGTTCGTAGACGCCAAGGATCCGCGATGGAGCGATGCGGACAACCGCGCGAACGGCACTGCGGAGACCGCCGCCGCGCTCGACCTCCTGCCGCGGGACATCGTGATATGCGACTGGCAGTATCAAGGCAACCGGCAGGACGCGAAGAAGGACTGGCCGACGATGGAGTATTTCCGCAGCAAGGGATTCGACGTCTGCGGCTGCCCTTACGGAAATTTCAGGTCGTTCAAGCCGATGGCCGACGCGCTGGCGAAGATGGGCGGGATGGGATTCATCGAAACCACTTGGAACACGCTTTCGGGCAAGGGCGGATGGGAGAAGATGTACGCCCTCGGCGCGGCGGCGGCATGGGGCACGGCGGCGAAGGGCAGGGATGCGTTCGCCAACGCGCTGCGCACGGTCGACAACGACATGAAGGTGGGCGACTACCGCGATACGGGAGTGCTGAACTGGCAGATTCCGCCGGAGAGTTTCCAGAAATGAGGTACTTTGCTTGTGGATGCTCCCGAATCTTTACAGGGGCGACGAGAAGGGGACGATGGCGAGCGACGTCGCGGCGTGCTATTTGAGAATGTCCGCAGGCTCGATGGACTACACTCCGGGTGCGATGCTCAACTACGGCATCGGTTCCGGCTATCGTGCAAACGGCAGGCGCAAGGCGCGGTGATAGATCGTCGTCGTACACGACACTGTCTGGGACGCGGATTGGACGCGGTCTACAGCGAAAAGGTAGCTTACGCTTTCAGGTGCGGGTTCGTGTTCAAGAAAGCGTAATGGAATGCGAAGCCGAGCGACGATTCCTTTTCTCTGGCTCTGGGAGAAATTGCGCAATCCTGACTTTAAAGTGGGGCAAATTGCTCCTTTTTGTCGAAGGACAAGTAACCCCAGCGGTTGAGACGTCTCCGGCCGCCGAGACTACGGCGCGTGTGGACACGCGCCCTTCCGGGAGGGCGGCAGCATATGCCTTAGGGGATATAATCACAAACACCCCACTTTATGCACACAAACACCCCACTTTATGCACACAAACACCCCACTTTATGTGCATAAATACCCCACTTTGTGTATATGCCCCTATAGGGAAAGCGCGGCAACCCTTTGATTCTGCGGCGTCGCATGGGAACTAAAGTCCCCATGTGTAGCCTCAAGCGCCCTTGACATATGTAGTCCATAAATGTTACAATGCGCACATCTTTTCTTGAGAAAGCCATGCAAACAATATGAACAGACACAGGCAGGGCGCGGATGTCCCTTGAATTGAAAAACTCGGTCGAAAGGATATTATTTTCGTCTCTAGGTATGATTTTTTTACAGGCGATAGTCTTCTTTTTCAAACAGGTTGAATTGTACAACGGCCTCCCGTTCAATATCGCATTGCCACCGAAGAGAATATTCGACGATGATATTGAAAAGACGTTTGCAGTTTCGGTGTAAGGAACTTCAATGTGTTTTACGTGATCGACAATAATGAACGGCGCGTGAGCGTCATATGCGTCATCTACAATCGTCGCAATGTGTAAACGGAAAAAGCGGTCATGCCTCCGGTTTAAAGACGGCGCTCGATAAAGAACTTGCGGCGGATTTGCGAAGCGGACATCATATGAAAGCCATTCTCTACGTATTCCTGGCGGCGGTTTTCTACGCCATCAACATCCCTGCGTCAAAGATACTGCTCAGGGATGTCGGGCCGACGACGATGGCCGCGCTTCTCTATCTTGGCGCGGGCATCGGGATCGCGGGGCTGTCGCTTTTTAACGCGAAGGACAGAAGAGCGTCCGCTCCGCTTTCGCGCAAGGATCTGCCGTATGTCATCGGCATGATCGTCCTCGACATCGCAGCTCCGATCCTCCTCATGTTCGGCATACGGCACGGCTCGTCGGCCAACGCCTCGTTGCTCGGCAATTTCGAGATTGTGGCGACGGCGCTGATTGCGATGTTCGTTTTTCGCGAAGCCGTCTCGAAGCGTCTGTGGGCGGCAATCGCGCTCATCGCGCTTGCGAGCGTCCTTCTCTCGTTCGAGGGTACGGACAGCTTCAGGTTCTCGTACGGCTCGCTGCTTGTCGTGGCGGCGACGATTTGCTGGGGATTCGAGAACAACTGCACGCGCAGCATCTCGTCAAAGAGCACATACGAAATCGTCATCCTCAAAGGCGTATTCTCCGGATTGGGCGCGCTTGCCATTGCGT
>JAFPNP010000157.1 GCA_017411125.1 Kiritimatiellia bacterium | reverse complement strand
TCCGAAACGAGGCCGCTGTCGGCCATGTCGCCGGCGACCACGACCACGTCTACGCTCCTAGAAGCGAAATAGCGCAAGGCTTTCTCGAACATGTCACATGTACCGACGCTGCGGGGATCGTCCGGCGCGCCGTCGAAAACATGAATATCCGAAAGCACTCCGACGCGCAGTCTTGCCGCAGCCGCAACGCCTCCGAACGCGCGGTTTCCAAGCCCCGCGGCAACAAAGAACGCGGCGCCGCCGCGCATGAATTCAAGTCTTCCACAGTTCATTGATTGCACTCCTCCAGCGGCCATTATATCAAATGTCCAGACTAATTGACACCGCTTTCGCCTTTTTGGTATAATCCCGCCATGAAAACTACACTTGGATTTTTCGGCGCAGGCAAAATGGCCGAGGGCATCCTCGCCGCCGCCGCGTGCCAAAACGGTTTCGACCCGCAGACTGTCCTGATGGCGGAAAAAGTTCCAGCCCGCGCAAAGGACATGGAGAAACGATGCCATGTGCGCACCACGCCGAACGCCGTCGAAGTCGCGCGTTCCGCGCGCGTCATATTTCTCGCCGTGCGTCCGCAAGACCTCGCCGCGTTGGCAACCGACGTCAAGCCGCACCTTTCCGCGAAAACGCTCGTCGTCTCTATCGTAGCCGGCAAATCGATCGCTACGCTCCGCAAACTTCTCGGACGCGACGTGCGCATTGTGCGCGTAATGCCGAATCTCGCCCTTCGCGCACGCGAAGGAATGTGCGCCATATGCCCGGCGAAGAACGCCACGGCGGCGGACGTCAAGCGCGTCGTGAAAATACTGGACGGAGCCGGGCGCACCATCGTGCTCCCCGAAAAATGCTTCGACGCCGTGACCGCGCTTTCCGGCAGCGGCCCGGCATTCTTCGCGTTCATGGAACAGGCAATGGCCGCGGCGGGCGAAACGCTCGGCCTTCCCGTTGCCGCCGCGCGCCTGCTCGCAGAACAGACAATGCTCGGCACCGCCGCCTACCTTCGCCAATCGGGAGCAGACCTGGAGGCGTTCATATCCGGCGTCGCCACGCCCGGCGGCACGACCGCCGCCGGAATGGACGTCATGCGGGCAAGCGACTTCGCCGCGGTTGTATCAGCCACTCTGAAAGCCGCCGCACAAAGGTCTGCGGAACTCGGAAAATGACAAAAACCGCAAAACGACTGGCCGAACTCATCCACGCAACGTCGAGTTCCCTTCCGGAGGACGCCAAACTCGCTCTCCGCAAGGCCGTGCGCCGCGAGCCGAAAGGATCTTCGGCGCGGCTCGTGCTGGACACCGTCCTGCGCAACGTGGAACTCGCCCGCGGCACCGGCGCGCCCGTCTGCCAAGACACGGGTACGCTCACCTTCTTCGTCTCCGAAAACCTCCGCCGGGCAGTCACGCCGGAACGCATAGCCGAAGCCGTGGCCGCCGCCACCGAAAACGGCTGGCTGCGCCGCAACACGATCGACGCCGCGACAGGCAAATCCATGGATACAAACGTGTGTCCAGGCGCCCCGGTAGTCCACTACACCCTCGACGCATCGTCGAAAGTACGCCTCTTGATGAAAGGCGGCGGCAGCGAAAACATGTCGATGCAATTCTCCCTGCCAGACGCTTCCATTGGCGCTGGACGCGACCTTGAAGGCGTACGCCATGCTGCCCTTGCCGCCGTACACCACGCACAAGGCTACGGATGCGCACCCGGAATCCTCGGCGTCTGCATCGGAGGCGATAGGGCATCCGGATTCGAGGAAGCCAAATTCCAGCTGCTGCGAAACATCGCCGACGCCAATCCAGTCCCCGACCTCGCAAGACTTGAACGCCGCATCCTCCGCGAGGCGAACTCGCTTGGAATCGGCCCGATGGGCCTCGGCGGCAAGACCACGCTGCTGGCCGTCAAAATCGGAACGCGCCCGCGCGTGCCGGCGAGTTTCTTCGTGACGGCGGCCTACCTTTGCTGGGCTGCAAGACGGCGCGAAATCACATGGTGACCGGCAAAGTCATTCGGACTTTCCGATGAACCGCAAAACCGGCTCCACGGGCAATCCCATTATGTTCTCGTAGGAGCCGGTATAGGACGCCACTATGAGATCGCCGGATTCGTCGATATCGTACGCGCCGGCCCGATCCGTGGGGTGTACGCGCAAAACATATTCGTCTACCGTTTCCGCAGAGAGCACTCGGAACGTGACATGGGATTCCACGCATTCCGTCAACTCCGCGCCAGACTCGTCCATAAACGCTATGCCGGTAAACACCGTATGCGTCTGCCCCGACAATTCGCGCAGGAATTCCTTGGCCTCGTCGAGATCTCGCGGTTTTCCGTAAATGCGGTCTGCAAACCAGACGATGGTGTCAGCGGCCAATATGCGACGGCACTGCGCGCCATTCACGGCTCGAAGCTTTGCCAGCGCGTTCTCGGTGACGGTACGCACCGGATCGTGCGGAATCGAGACTTCAGGCGCCTCGGTCTTGACCACTTCGAAATCAATTCCAAGGTCGTGCAATATCTTGGCCCGACGCGGCGAGCCTGACGCAAGAATCAACGGCTTCATCTATCAACTCCGGAATGAAAATTGGCAGCGCGTGTTCAGAGCCTGGCACGACGCGCACGTTCGCCTGCGGAAAAACCGACTTGAGATATGCGGCGTTTTCCGCCCGCACGATTCCGTCGCGTTCGCTCTGAAACACATATATGGGAATTGTGCCTGAAGTGGCGCTGCCCAGTTCCGGGCGAAGGTCTGTATCAAACAGGTACTTCAACCCTCGCGCAAGATTTTCGGGAGCGTCGGCCAAATAGGGATTCGGCCTGCCTTCCGGCACGCCGAAGAATCCCTCGCCGCGCGTCATGGCCACGCCATAACGAAGAGCCTCCAGACGGCGCGGACTCATCCCTACCCATCCACTCTCCTTCTCGGCCATCATGCGCGGCGTGGCGGCAACAAGAACAAGTCCCGCGACTTTCCCCGGAAACCGACAGAAAAGCCGCAACGCAGAACTGCCTCCCATCGACCAGCCGACAAGAACGCACCTTCCAGCCTTTTCGACGGCTTTTTCTGGCACGCCGTCCAACTGTTCGACGTAAGAGAAAAGAAAATCACGACTGAAGCGGCAGAGATCCCACGCATGCGGACTCGCCGCCCAGCCGTTCAACACGAAAGTCGGCACTTATTACCACCGCGTGTCGCCGCGGTCGCGATCTCCGCGCCCGCCGCGGTCACGGCGTCCGCCGCC
>JAFPNP010000156.1 GCA_017411125.1 Kiritimatiellia bacterium | reverse complement strand
GAAACTTCTCAGTTTCAAGGTGGACGTTTTCTCGATAGGTTTCGGCCCCGCACTCTGGAAAAAGACGTGGCGCGGCGTCGAGTACCGCATTTCCGCGATTCCGTTCGGCGGCTACGTCGCATTGCCGCAGCTCGATCCCGCCGGCACGGCCGGAGTGCAAGGGTCGAACACCGGGGAAGCCCCCGTCGCCGACATGGCGAACTGGAAGAAGATTGTCGTGGCGTTTGCCGGGCCGTTCGGGAACATGGTACTGGCCGTCGCGCTGGCGTTTTTGCTTTCGGCGGTGCCGGGGGCGCGGTTTGGTTCGATGACTTCCGAGGTAGGCGGAGTGCTCGAAGACGGCCCGGCGGCCAAAGGCGGAATGCTGGCGGGCGACAAGGTCGTTTCCGTGAACGGCAATCCCGTCGAGACGTGGACGGATCTGCTCACGGAAGTGCAGATCGCCGGCGAGCGAGAGGCTGCCATCGAAGTGGATCGCAACGGCACGAATGTCGTGCTGCGAATCACCCCGCAGCGCGACAAGGTGACGGGCGGATGCCTGATCATGGCGTACTCCGTCACGAACAACGCCCGTTGCGCCGCGTGGATGCCGGAGCGGAGCGCCATGGGGCAGCTCGCATGGGACGCCGGATCGATGGGGCGCGTGCTCAAGGCGCTCGTCACCCCTGGCGAGGCCGGGGCCGTGGCCAAGTCGCTCGGCGGGCCGGTCATGATCGCCGAAGGACTTTATCATCAGGTGCGCAGCGACGCATGGGACGCTCTCGGCTTCCTTCGCTTTCTCAACGTGAACCTCGCCGTGATAAACCTTCTGCCGATTCCAGTGCTTGACGGCGGGCTGATTCTCTTCGCGCTCATTGCGATGGCGATGCGCCGCCCGGTTCCCCGCAAGATCGTGGACGGGCTTTCCACGGTGTTCATGTATCTGCTGCTTGCGCTGATGCTTACGCTCGTGTGGCGCGACGTGGCCAGAAGCCGCCGCGTCCACAACGCGAAGGACGAATTGGAGAAAACTCTCCAGCAGGCCGAGAAACTCCGCATCCGCCAGGAACGGTTCAAACCCGCGTTCGACATAGCGCCGTCGCAGCCGAAGGAATAGTCAATGTTCACGCGTCTGCAAACACGTGCATTGCGCGTCGGTGCGCTGCGGCTGGGCGGCGGTGCGCCGGTTTCGGTCCAGACCATGGCGAATGCCGATCCGCGCGACGCGGCGGCGCTTGCGGCGCAGGTGGCGAGCTGCGCGGAGCGCGGGGCGGACATCGTCCGTCTTACCGTTCCCGACCTTTCCGCTGCCGCCGTTTTCGGCGAGGTGCGCAAGGCGTCCCCCGTGCCGCTCGTGGCCGACATCCACTTCGACCACCGCTGCGCTCTTGCAGCCATTGACGCCGGCTGCGACGCGCTCAGGCTCAATCCCGGCAATATCGGCGGTCCGGACAAGGTGCGCGAAGTCGCGAGGGCGGCGAAGGCGAAAGGCATACCGATCCGCATTGGCGTGAACGGCGGTTCGCTGGAGAAAGACATCCTTGCGAAACATGGCGGCGCGACGGCGGAGGCGCTTGTGGAGTCCGCGCTCCGGCACGCGAAACTGCTGGAAGACGAAGGTTTCCGCGATATCGCGATCTCCGTCAAGGCAAGCGACGTGCCGCGCACGCTTGCGGCGTACAGGATGCTGGCAGAGCGGACCGACTGTCCGCTCCATCTCGGCGTCACCGAGGCCGGCACGTTCATTCCCGGAACCGTGCGTTCGGCGGTCGCCCTTGGCATACTTCTTTCCGAGGGAATAGGCGACACGATTCGCGTTTCTCTTACCGACGCGCCGGAGCGCGAGGTGAAAGTCGGTCTCGAGATATTGCGCTCGCTCGGCCTGCGCGCGCCGGGGCCTTCCGTGACGAGCTGCCCGACGTGCGGACGCACTAAGGCCGACGTGATGCGCGTCGCCGCCGAAGTCGAGGAGGCGCTGGAACGCCGCGCCGGAGGGCACGTTGCCGCCAACGCGCCGCACGTGGCCGTCATGGGATGCGTGGTGAACGGCCCGGGCGAGGCGCGCGACGCGGACATCGCGCTGTGCGGTCTCAAGGGCGCGTTCGCCCTGTACGTGCGCGGCGAGAGAATCGGCACCGTGCCGGAGGGCGAGGCCGTCGCCGCCGTTCTCCGCGAGGTGGAAAAGTTTTCATCGACAGAGAACAACGGGAAAGGCGAAAATGACCGCGATAGTTGACTACCGGGCCGGCAACTTGACGAGCGTAAAACTTGCGTTTGCCGCCATTGGCGAACCCGTGGAAGTGACGAGCGATCCGGACAGGGTGCGGGCGGCTTCCCGCGTGGTGTTTCCCGGCGTAGGGGCGGCGAAGAGCGCAATGGACAATCTGCGCGAACTGGGTCTGTCCGAGGCGGTGAAGGAAGCAGCGACCGACGGGCGCCCGTTCCTCGGGATATGCCTCGGGATGCAGATACTCTTCTCCCGTTCGGAGGAAGACGGCGGCGTCGACATGCTCGGTGTCTTGCCCGGCGAGGTGCGCAGGTTTCCATCTGTTCCGGGATGCAAGGTGCCGCAAATCGGCTGGAACCAAGTCAATGGCGGTGCGGAATATTATTTTGTCCACAGCTATTACGCCGAACTTGGCGAATGGACGGCTGGCAGGACGGAGTACGCCGGGGTGGAGTTCACCTCGATGGTGAAAAAGGGCAGACTGTGGGCCTGCCAGTTCCATCCGGAGAAGTCCGGACGTGTCGGACTCGAACTGCTGAAAGGATGGCTTTCATGCTGACAAAGCGCATAATTCCATGTCTTGACGTGCGCAAGGGGCGTGTCACCAAGGGCGTCAAGTTCAAGAACAACATCGATCTGGGCGATCCCGTGCAGATGGCTCTTGCGTATTCGGACGGCGGTGCCGACGAACTGGTGTTCTACGACATCACCGCGTCCGCCGAACGTCGCCCGATCGACATCGGCATGGTCGCCGCCGTGGCTGAAGCCATACGGATTCCGTTCGCAGTGGGCGGCGGCATATCGTGCGTGGCGGACATGGAGCGCGTCATTCTTGCCGGTGCGGAGAAGGTGAGCGTCAACTCCCTCGCCGTGCGCAACCCGCAGATAATATCCGACGGGGCGAAGGCGTTCGGGGCGCAGTGTGTCGTGCTTGGCATGGATCCCGTCAAGAGCGCGAACCCGGGATGTCCGAGCGGCTACGAGATAACCACGCGCGGTTTCCGCGAGTTCACCGGCATGGACGCGGTGGAATGGGCGAAGCGGGCGGCAGACCTCGGCGCAGGGGAAATCGTCGTGAACAGCGTGGATGCGGACGGAACCCGTGCCGGATTCGAGCTTGCGATAACGCAGATGATCGCCGACGCCGTTTCGGTGCCGGTCGTGGCGTCCGGCGGCGCGGGCAAGCCGTCCCATCTTGCCGACGCCTTCAACGTTGCCCATGCGGATGCGGCGATCGTGGCCGGCATGATACACACCGGAGAGTGGACGATTGCGCAGATAAAGGCCGAACTCGCATCCGTCGGCGTTCCGGTGCGCAAAGTATGGTGACAGCGCCGCGCTCGCCAAATCAAACTCCGATTCATTTGATTCGGCGCGTGGGGACACGCGCCCTTCCGGGGGCAGCAGCATATGCCTTAGGGGATATAATCACAAACACCCCACTTTATGCACACAAACACCCCACTTTATGCACACAAACACCCCATTTTATGTACACAAATACCCCACTTTGTGCATATATCCCTATAGGGAAAGCGCGGCATCCCTTTGATTCTGTGGCGTCGCATGGGATGGCGGGCGTCCTCGCCCCGCTGCCGCCGATGGCTTGCATGAAATGGAAACAACCAAAACAACTCTCGAAAACAACCTTGACCTTTGGACGTACCTTGGTCTTCGCCAACGGTCTTGTTCGAGGCTCGCTCGCAGAAAAAGGTTGTTTTCGAGAGTTGTCTTCACTACCATCCCATAGGCATGGTGTGAAAAGCCTCGCGCAGAGGCGCAGAGACGCGGAGACTATTCCACAACCGGTCTCTTGAAAAGCAAAGTCTTGGAGGTTCCCCAATTTTTGAGGCATGAAAAACGTCACACCCCTGAAAACAAAGGGAGAAGTGGCGATTTCCGTTTTGCGTTAAGTGAAAATCCGGCGACAGGAGCGCAGAGGCGTT
>JAFPNP010000021.1 GCA_017411125.1 Kiritimatiellia bacterium | reverse complement strand
GGAGACGCTGGAAGGCGTTCTGGATATCGATTCGGCATTCTATTCGTGCGGAAGTCCGCAGTTCACGTATTACGAAGTTCCGCACTTCACCATCACCCTCGACGCCAACGGCGGAACGCTCGACGCCTCCGAGGTGACGGCATATACGACGGCCGGCAATCTGCCGGTGCCCGTACGCGAAGGATATGATTTCATGGGATGGTGGACGGACGCGGATGGTGGCGAATGGATTTCGCTCGATCGCGAAGTATCCGCCGATTTTATTGCCTACGCGCATTGGCAGGAGAGCGTGTACAACTGGTCCGTACAGGATTACTACGATAACAATGGCAATATGATTGGCGTGAGTATCACGACAGGGAACTTGTCTCCTGCGCTTTCGCGTATCGATGGCGGAGCAATTTCCGGTGCGGTAACGGTTCCCTACGGCATCAACGGTCAGCCTGTAGTTGCAATAGGCTACTGTGCGTTTGTGAGTTGCAGTGCGATTGCCGAAGCCGTCCTTCCGCCGACGGTGCAGAGGATTGGCAGCTACGCATTCGATGGTTGCAGCGGCCTTTCAGTGGTTGATATTCCAGATAGTGTCCGCTACATTGATGATGGCGCGTTTGCGTATAGTGGAATCGAGTCGATATTCATACCTGCGTCCGTAAACTCCATTGACGGCGGTTATGCTTTTGGAAATTGCCGCTATCTTTCGGAAATTCTGGTGGACGAGAGCAACGAATACTACAAGTCCGTAGACGGCGTCCTTTATACGAAGGACGGCACGACTCTTGTCGCCTGGCCCGGAGGCAGGGGCGGGGATGCGGTCGTTGCCGAAGGCACGCGCACAATCGGCATTTATGCCTTTGCCTATTCGCCGATTGCATCCGTATCGATTCCAGACGGCATCGAACGGATAGAGTATGACGCATTTTTCTTTTGTTCCGGTCTGACGGCGGTGGACATCCCGGCAAGCGTCACGTATATCGGAAGCGATGCCTTCGGCTATTCCGGGCTTCTCCCGGACAGCGTGGCGATCGGCAATCCGAATGCCACGGTTGAATCGACGGCTTTCCGCAACACTCCTTACGAGGCGGCGCAGCCGTTCTCGATGATCGTGGACGCGAGCGGCACCGTGACCGGCTTTACCGGCGGATGCCCTGAGACGATCGACATCGGCGCCGAGGCGGAGAAACTGGGCGTCGTCGTCACGGCGATTGGAAACTCTGCGTTCTACGGCTATAACCACGACATGACGCCGCTCAAGAGCGTTGTCATTCCAGAAGGTGTCACGAACGTCAGTAATAATGCATTCTATTATTGTTCGAATCTTGAAAGCGTTACGTTGCCTGGTACGCTGCAAAATATCGGCGTCAATGCATTTTGTTACTGCCACGCACTGCGTGAAATCATTGTTCCCGCGTCCGTCGAAAGCATTGGCTCACATGCATTTGCATGGTGCAACTCGCTGGAGGCGGCGTATGTTCCGGCTCGGCTTGAATCGATGGTGCAGGATGCAAGTGTATTCAACGGAAGCGACAATGTGCGTGTATTCTACTACGACGGCGACGTGCCGCAGTTCACGTCCGTTACGCTGAAGATGAACGACGGCACGGACGCGGAGGAGACGGTCGAGGTATTCCAGACGCTGTCCGGCCTGCCTGTCCCGCGCCGTCAAGATTATACCTTCACGGGTTGGTGGACGTCCGCCGACGACAGCGGCGAGGCGGTATCCGACGACACGGCGGCGACGGACGGGATGATCCTTTACGCCCATTGGACGGAGACGGTATACGAGTACCATTATTATGACAACGGCGACGGGGTGGCGCTTTATCGCAACGAGCATTATGATGAGTACGGTAATTGGTATGCCGATCCTTGTGTTTCCCCCAAGCCCTACGGTCGGTTCGCCGTGCCGTCGGAAATCGACGGCAAAAAGGTGACGCGGATCGATTATGGTGCTTTCTATGGATGCGATGAGATGACGGAAATTGTCATCCCTGCGACTGTGTCGCAAATCGACATTTGGGCGTTTAACGGTTGCACGGCTCTTGAGCGTATTACGGTCGACGAGGCGAATCCGTACTACAAGTCAATTGACGGCATGCTTTATACGAAGAACGGCGAGACGCTTGTTTTCTGTCCGCGTGGCAGGACCGGTGCGATTGTCGTCGCCGACGGAACACGAGCGATTAGCGTTCAAGCGGTTTACGATTGTGACGGCATTGAGTCCGTTGCGATTCCAGATTCGGTGGAATACATCGCCTATCAAGCTTTCGCCTACTGCGACAATCTCGCAACTGTTTCCGGCTTGAACGAGACGAATATGTATGTTGCCGTCAGTGCTTTCGCTTCTACGCCGTTCGAGCGCAGCCGTCCGTTCGCTCTTGTTGTCGAAAATGGCGTGATCGTCGGCTTTCATGGAACACCGCCTGCGACGCTGAATATCGTGGATTATCTTGGCGACATGACACTTGCCGAAGTCTTTGCGATTGCAAAAATAGGGCGTGGTGCTTTTTCTTCATGGTACGGGGCTTCCGTTGATTCGATTGAAAAGGTTGTCTTGCCAGATTGGATAAAGATTGTCGAACTTCAAGAGGGGGCCTTTGCGGGTTGTTATAACATGACGGAAATCGAGTTGCCGGATTCGCTTACGAAGATAGGAAGCCGTGCTTTCAGCGAGTGCAGCTCTCTCTTGGAAATATATATTCCGCAAAACGTGGAGGATATTGCGAACGATTGTTTCCAATATTGTTCTAGTCTCCGTGTTGTTTATGCTCCTAAAACGCTGATGGGCAAGATCAGTTCGCCTTACGGACGGATCGAGTACTACGATGTTCCTGGCGTAGGAGTCACGCTCTATGCGAACGGAGGCGTGTTCGCCGACGGACAGGAAACGCATGAGCTGTTTAAGCGCGAGGGCGCGGCGCTCGGCGAGTTGCCGCTGCCGGCGTTCGGTGAAGACGATGCTTTGGCGTTTGCCGGATGGTGGACGACCGCCGATGACAGTGGTGAGGCTGTTGTCGCTTCTTATGTTCCGGCTATCAGCAACCTTGTGCTGTATGCGCACTGGGTGGAGTCGCCGTTTGCGTTCGGCGGGGATGCGTGTTGGGTGGCTGAAGGTGGTGGCGTATGGAGAAGTGGTAAAATCTCCCATGGTCAGTCCTCCTCGGCGTCGATGTTCGTGGTAGGCCCGGCGGAGGTGTCATTCAAGTGGAAGGCGTCGTCGGAAGGCAATTATGACAAACTCAGATTTGCGATAGATGCCGACTACATGAGCGAGATCAGCGGCGTGATAGACGCCGATTACGCAAGCGAGGCTGGCGGTGAGTATTGGCGCGAGCAAAGCTTCGCGATTGAAACGGTTGGCGAGCATGTTCTGAAATGGGAGTATGTGAAGGACGGCATCGTCTCGATCGGCGCGGACTGCGGCTGGATAAAGGATATCGTCATTTCCCCTGTTGTCGGCGTAGGCGTCACGCTCGATGCGAACGGAGGCGTGTTTGCCGATGGGCAGGAAACGTATGAGATATTCAGGCGCGAGGGCGCGGCGCTCGGAGTGTTGCCGCAGCCGGTGTTCAGCGGTGAGGACAAGATGCTGTTTGCCGGCTGGTGGACGAGTGCCGACGACAGCGGCGAGGCCGTTGATGCGTCTTACGTCCCGTCTGCCGACGGCCTTGTGTTGTACGCGCACTGGGAGGTGTCTCCGTTCACTTTTGGCGGGGATGCCGATTGGACTTATGAAGGGGAGGGCTTCTGGCGCAGCGGCGCCATAGGCGACAAAGAGTGTAGCCAGATGTTTATGGAGGTTTCCGGACCGGGTACGATATCGTTTGAATGGGCGGTCTCCAGCGAGATGTACAAGACTACACCGATTGATTATGCTGCTTTTCTGGTGGACGGTCTGGAACGCGTGGATAGGATCGGAGGCGATATGTGGATGTGGAATAGCGTGTCGGTGAAGGTGACTGGCGAAGGTCCGCATACGTTGTGCTGGACTTACATGAAAGACATTGCCGATTCCTATGGCTACGATTGCGCAGCGGTCGGAAACGTGGTGTGGACGCCGGACGAGTCGGACGAACCGACTGGCGTGACGGTCGACGTCGGCGGGGGCAAGACGGTGACGGTTCCGCGAACATGGATAGAAGGGTTCCCTGCGCTCGTCAAGGAGGCGGGCGGCGACGTCGAGGCGGCGTTGCTGTCCACGGCGCGGAACGGGCAGATGTCTGTTGCCGCGTGCTACGTGCTTGGGCTTGATCCGGAAGTTTCCACGAACGGATTCAGAATCGTTTCATTTCCTATGAACGCGGACGGCGCGCCGGATCTTGCCGGGCTGGAATTCGAGCCGAGGCAGGAGGAATGGAACGTGCCGGAAGCGCGTCCTGTCATCAAGGGCGTGGAGAATCTGGGCGACGACGACTGGACGGAGGTTGACGATCAGAACAAGTCGCGGTTCCGGTTCTTCAAGGTCGATGTAGAGCTGCCGTAAATGATGTGGTTGCGGCGGTTCTTGCGTCACCGTCCGGGATTTGGTATAATGCGCGTGTTTACGGCAAATCGTCGTGGACGTGTGCTATGAGAAAACTATTTCTGTTTTGCGTCGCCTTGGTTGTGGCGTCTTTCCTCGT
>JAFPNP010000155.1 GCA_017411125.1 Kiritimatiellia bacterium | reverse complement strand
GGCGGCAACGTGTGGCTGATGGATTCCATTCCACCTTTCTCTCGGGTGTACAACCAGACGCCGTTCCCGCGCATCAAGGCGAAGGTTTGAGCAAGTTCGTCGGTTTCTTTATTTTGGAGTTGCATATTTTCCCCAAGAATGAGAAACTATTGATTGTGTTTCACAGGCGGAAGGAGGACAGGCCATGATGACGATATACAGATGGGAAAACGGCGGTTTGAAAGAGGCCTCCGACCTGTGCGATTCGTGCTGGATAAATCTTGCCGAGCCGACGACCGCCGAGCTGGAGCAGGTGCTGTCGTTCTCGCAGGTGCCGCGGGACTTCCTTACCGACCCGCTCGACCGCGAGGAACGCCCTCGTTTTGAAAGCGAGGACGGCTATTCCCTCGTGATCGTCCACGTGCCGTATCCCGTTCGCGGCGAGGAGGATGACGAGACGGTGCTTCCATACGAAACCATCCCGCTCGGCATTGTCCTTTTCGGCAAGAGCGTCATAACGATATGCTCGCAGGCGACGCCCGTGACGGGCGCGTTCCTCGACCAGATACGCCGCGTCTGCCCGCCGGCGGACCAGAATCGTTTCCTTTTCCGCCTGTTGTGGCATGCGGCGGTGCTGTTCCTGAGATATCTGCGCGACATGCACTCCAAGATAGAGGATCTCGAAGACGACCTGCACGAGTCCATACGCAACGAGGCGTTGCTGAAGCTGCTTACGTACCAGAAGTCGCTCGTCTACTTCTCCACGTCCCTGAAGGCGGACAACATTCTGATGAACCGCCTCGACCATGCCCGGCAGCTCAACATGACCGAGGACGACCGCGACGTGCTGGACGATGCGGCGGTCGAATACCAGCAGGCGCTCGAGACCGCTACTATACACGCGGCCGTGTTGAACGGGACGATGGACACTTTTGCGAGCGTCATAAACAACAATCTCAACAACGTCATGAAGTACATGACCGCCGCCACCATCCTGCTCGCCGCGCCTACGCTCATCGCTTCAGTCTACGGCATGAACATCGAACTGCCCATGCAGCACAGCGCAAACGCGTTCGCAGTCATCACCGCGATATCGCTTTTCCTTGCCCTTTCGATCGTGGGGTTGCTCTTCTACCTTTACAAGAAACGCGTGTTCTGACATGAACGACCAAAACCAGTCCGCCGCGCCGGGGCGCGTGGTCGCCATCGTAGGCCGTCCGAACGTCGGCAAAAGCGCTCTTTTCAACCGCATGGCCGGCAAGCGGATCGCGATAGTGTTCGACCAGCCGGGCGTGACGCGCGACCGCGTAGCCCGCGAAGTCGTGGCGAACGGGAAGCGTTTCCTCCTCGTGGACACCGGCGGCCTTGCGTTCGACAGGACGCCTGGCGGCGAAGATCCGCTTGCGGCGGAGACGCGCCAGCAGGCCGCTGTGGCGGTTGCGGACGCTGCGGTGTGCATAGTTGTCGCGGACGCCCGCGCCGGCGTGACGCCGCTCGACGAGGAGGTCATGCGGCGGGTGCGCGAGTCCGGCGTGCCGTGCGCCATTGCCGCCAACAAGTGCGACAGGCCGGAGGATGACGCTTTTGCCGACGAGTTCGCCCGTTTCGGGCTTCCGGTGTTTCCCGTCTCGGCGGAGCATGGCCGCGGCACGGCGGAACTTGTGCGTTTCGCCACGGGAAAACTCCCGGAGGGCGGCGAGGCCGAGGCGGCCCGACCTTTGCGCGTCGCCGTAGTGGGACGTCCCAATGCCGGGAAGAGTTCATACATCAACCGCCTTCTCAATGCGGAGCGCGTAATCGTGAGCGACATACCCGGCACGACGCGCGACTGCGTGGACGTGCCGTTCACGATAGGAACCGGTCCGGCAGCGCGCCATTACACGCTCGTGGACACGGCGGGCATCAAGAAGCACACCCAGATGTCCAAGACGAGCGTGGACAACTTCTCGCTTTTCCGCAGCGAACGCGCCATAGAGGAGGCGGACGTCGTTCTGCTCGTATTGGAAAGCGAACTCGGCCCCACGAAGCAGGATATGCGCATTGTCGGCAAGATACTCGATGCGCACCGCGCCTGCGTCATATTGATGAACAAATGGGATCTCGCTTCCGAGAAAGGCATGACGGAGGCCAAGGCGACGCCCGTGCTGCGGCAGATGATGCCGTTCATCTCGTTCGCCCCGGTAGTCTACTGCAGCGCCAAGACTGGATACAACATCCGCAGGACGGTTGATGCGATCGACGCCGTCGCATCCAGCGTCCGGACGCAAATGCCCACGGGCGTCTTGAACCGCACGCTCGTGGAGGCTACGAAGCGTACGCTCTCGCCGATGAAGAACGGGAAGCGGCTCAAGGTGTACTACGGTCTTCAGGTGGGAACCGATCCGCTCACGGTGCGTCTTTTCGTGAACGATCCGAAACTCGTGACGCCTGCATATCTTTCCTATCTTGAAAAGGCGATTCGCGCGCGGTTCGGACTCGAAGGCGCCCCGTTGAGGATATTTCTCAAGGCGCGGTCGCGCAAGGACGGCGTCGCATTGGGCGCGGAGATCGCCGCGAAAAAGAACGGATGACGATGCTGCGCGGAATTTCCAGAGGCATTTCCCGCATCTCGTGGAAATTCTTTTTTTCCGGAAGCGGAATGTCGTTCCGCACGGGACGCTACTTTATCGAGGCCGCGCTGCTCGGCGCGGTGACGGGCCTCGTCACCGCCGCGTTCGAATGGATGATAGAAAAAGCGGATGCAGTGGCCGGCGGAGTGGAAGCCCCATGGCTTCGTTTCCTGCTTCCGGCGTTTGGCGCGTTTGCCGGAGCGCTGCTCATCTCGCGCTTCGCCCGTATCGAGCATGCGCGCGGCACCGATTCCGCCGTGCGGGCGTTCCACCAGGCCGCAGACATTCCGCGCACCGTCATTCCCGTGAAGTCCGTCGCGTCCGTCCTCACCGTAGGCTTCGGCGGCAGCGCCGGCTACGAAGGCCCGGTTACGCTTCTCGGTGCGGCATGCGGGCGGGTGATAACGCGGTTGCTGCGCCTCGACCGGCGTGCCGCGCATATTTTGCTTGCCGCCGGCATCGGCGCGGCCATCGCGGCTCTCTTCCGGGCTCCGCTCGCCGGCGCGATATTCGGCGCGGAGATATTCTATTCGTCGAGCGACCTTGAATACGAAGCCATACTTCCCAGTTTCGCCGCGTCGACGCTGAGCTACACGGTGTTCGCCTGCTTCTGGGGCTGGGAGCCGATGTTCACGATGCCCGCCGCGCATTTCGAGAAGGGGCTGCATCTTCTTCCGTATTTCGGCCTCGCGATCGTCATAACGTTTGGAGCGCGGTTCTACATCGCCTTTTTCAGATGGATGGAAAACGCGGTGCGCCGCTTGAACGCTCCAGTCTGGGTTACTGCTGCTGCGGGCGGAATCGCTGTGGGCGTGATTGCGCTTTTCTGCCCTTTCATTCATGGTGCAGGATATGGTCTTGCGGACGCCTGTTTTGCGTATGCGCCCGATGGAGCCGGTATCTCTGCATTGGCTTCAGGCTGGTGGCGTCTTGCGCCGCAGTGCCTTGTGGCGTTCTTTGTCTTGAAGGTGCTGGCTACGTCGTGTACCGTGGCGTCCGGAGGGTCTGGTGGCGTGTTCGCTCCGGCGCTCGTGTGCGGCTGTTCGCTCGGCATGGCAACAGGGCTTTGTTTCCAGCGAGTGCTGCCGTCGTGGACGGGAATCGTTCCGGCGGAGTTTGCGCTCGTCGGCATGGCTGGCTTCCTTGCAAGCGCCATCCGTGTGCCGATCACGGCAATCGTCATGGTGGCGGAAATAAGCGGCAATCATGAATTGCTCATGCCGGCGATGTGGGTGTGCGGCGTTTCGTTCTGGCTTAACAACGGCTGGAGCCTTTATCGCAGTCAGGTACACGACCGCGAGTCCTCGCCCATCCATTCCGCTCGCCGTTGAATCATGGAAGGGGAGGGATCACGTAATCCACTCGCCCCTGAACACTCTGGCCATGCGCAGTACGGGCGATTGCATCATGCGTATCGCCCCTTTCGGGCAGACTTCGTGGCAGCAGGCGCACCCGATGCATGCTTTTTCGTCGAATTCCGGGATGGAGCGCCTGTGCGCCGTTAGCGCTTTTGCCGGACACGCCCGTGCACATTGTCCGCAAGCGATGCAGCGCATTGCGTCGAATGACGGGCGTACCCAGAGGAGCTTTGCCGCAAAGTGTGTGAACCACGCAGGCAGGACTGAGAGGATATGCGCTCCAGATGGCGTTGAGAAACTGTCGATTTCGATCCGGTCCCCCCGCACGTCGTTTGCCGTAGCGTCGCATAGTCCTTTGAGGTATGGGACGGCGTCTGGTTTTATGCGCAGTGTTTCGCATATGGCACGGTCGAGCGCGAAGGGGTCGGAAGAGGCCGCGAGGAATCCAAGTCGCACCGGGGTTCCGTTGGCCGGTCCCTGTCCTTCCATTCCGACGACGCCGTCCGCAATGCTCACGGACGGCGGCAGGACGCGCCATATTGCCTGCAGGAGGCGGCCGAAGGTCGTGGGCTTTGGATAGAGACGGTGGAGTGTCGTCTTGCTGTAGCCAGGAACGGCGCCGTACAGGTTTTTCACGGCGGCGGTCAGTTTCGTGAGCGAGTGGCTTTTGACCTTTGGCAAGTTTACGATAAGGTCTGCTTCCACGACAGGTCTTGCGAGCGAGAATGAAAACCCGTCTTGATCGAAGTTCCGCGTACCCGCTCCTTCGAATGAGACGAACGGAACGCCCTCTTCGCCGCACACGGCGCCGACGCCGCTTTTCTCCAGAACGGCGCGGAGATTTGCTGTGCTTGCAGGGCTGTCGCCCACCGAGACGTTCGCGCCTGCGGACTTGAGATGCCGCAATACGGCGCGCAGCAGTTCTGGATGCGTAGTCACTGCCTGCTCTGGCGTGCGGTCGGTGAGGAGGTTGGGCTTCACCAGAACACGCCGTCTCCGCAGCGAATCCGCATTCAGAAGTCCGCTTTCGGCTAGCAGACGTTCGAGTGCGCCCGCCGCCGTTTCGTATCCGGCGCAGCGGGCGAACCATATGGGCGCGCCGCCCATGTTTTTATTTTCCCGCGAAACGCCGTTCGACCGTGTAGGTGCCGGGATTGTATATCTTGGACTCTTTGTCGCCGGGGACGGTCACGGAGGCGGTTGCGCCCACGGGGATGGTAAACGTCCAAGTCCAAGTGTCGCCTTTATAGGCCCATTCGCTCCTTATCGGCCCGGCTGCTGATTTGTATTCTGCCTTGACGTGTCCGAGTCTGCGGTCGGGTTTCGGCGCCATGACGATGTTTTTGAAACCGGGTTTGGACGGATCTGCTGCGATTCCGGCGGCGGTTTTGTATATCCACGCAAGTACGGCTCCGTAGGCGTAGTGGTTGAAACTGTTCATGCCGACCGGGCCGAATCCTCGTTCAAGAGTATAGCTGTTCCAACGTTCCCAGATCGTAGTGGCGCCTTGGTCCACCGAATAGAGCCAGCTGGGATTCTTGTGCTGGAGGAGCAGAGTGTAGGCGACGTCGCTCATTCCGTTTTCCGTGAGAACGTCCATAAGCATCGACGTGCCCAGAAATCCGGTTTGCAGGCAGTCGCCGTGGTCGGCGAAGTTCTTGCGCAGGGCGGCCTTCATGTTTTCTTTCGCCTTGCCGTCCACGAGTCCGAGCTTGAGCGCGAACACCGCGGGCGTCTGCATCGTGTTGAGCAGGTCGAGGCGGAACTTTCCTTCCGTCGTGAGAAAGGTTTCGACGATGTAGGCTCTTGCCTCGGCGGCCATGCGTGAATAGTGTGCGGACTCATCGCTGCGGCCAGTGGCAGATGCCATTGTCGCCATCATCTGCGCATCCCACATCCAGTAGCATGCGCCGAGATAATCCCAGTAGTGCAGCGCCTCGGGCTTGGGGGCGCGGCGGCCGTCGGGTCCTTTGGCGTGCGAACGCCCGCTGCACGATTCCAGCGGCTCGTAGCTGAGCCAGTCCGCCCACTGGTAGTTGCGGCATTCGTTTTTGATCGCCTCGTGGCGGTATTTGGTT
>JAFPNP010000020.1 GCA_017411125.1 Kiritimatiellia bacterium | reverse complement strand
GGCACCGGAAGCTGACGGCACGTACAAGATTCCGGAAGGAGCGTCCGTGGTGGTGACGTTCTCGCGAAACGGCAGTGCATTCATCGACAGGAGCACGATGGTGTTCAAGATGGACGGCGATATGGCGCTTCCTGAAAACGGGCGTCCGCAGGCGGTTTCGCCTTCGGCACTTCTCTCGATCAACGAGATAATGGCGTCGAATGGCAATACGCTCAAGACGGTCAATGGCAAATCCGGTCTCGACTGGATCGAGATACGCAACAAGGCGGACTATGATATCGACATAGCCGGATGGTATCTTTCCGACAATCCCGACAAGGCGTCTTCCAAGTGGAAGACGGTCAAGGGCAGCGCAATCGTTCCGGCAAAGGGCTACAAGGTAGTGTGGGCGGATAAGGACTACAACGACTTCGCCGACGTGGAGGCTTACACGGAAATAGGTCTTTCGTCCAGCGGCGAAACTGTGTTTCTTGCGACGCCGGAAGGCGATGTCGTCCATTCCGTGTCGTTTGGCGTGGCGGTGAAAGACGTCTCGGTTGGCGCAGGTACGCGCTACAAGACGGTTGTGGGGCGGAACGATGCAGCCGAGTGGCGCGTTGCTGGCGCCGGAGAATGGGTCTCTTGTAAAGGGCCGTTGGCTGCGACGAATACGGCGAGCGCTGGTTTCACGGTGGTTTCGCGCACCTCGTCTTTGGATGCGCCAACCACGAATGTCTGCGCCACCATAGTATCTGCCATCGGCGCACAGGGCGAGAACGCGGAGCTTTCGGCGTTCGGAACAGTTTTGATTCCGCGCGCGGGGAAATGGACGTTCAAGTGCGGAGGTCGTGGCGAGAGCGTCGTCACGTTCTCACGCGGCGGCGTGGATTGGACGCTGGAAAACACATGGGCGGTGTTCTCTTTCCCGGAGGCGGGCGCATACGATGTTACGCTTCAATGCAAGGCAGCGGACGGTACGGCCGCGCCGGAGCTGCTTTTCATGGAGGGTGAACCGCCGGAGTCCGAGGAAGGCGCCGGAGCGGAACCCAATGTCGACAGCCTGGAGTTGACTCCCGTCGGCGAGGGCGCGATTGCTCATGCCGCTCCTTTCGCCGCGCAGTTTGCGGCTGGAACGGATGTTTCGGACGCCGTCCGCGAGACGGGGGCGTTCGAGTGGCGTACCGCTTTCACGCTTGACGCGGCGCCTGGCGAAAACGCGCAACTGCGCATATGCTACGCCGATGGCTTTTCGGCGAGCATTAACGGCTACCCGTTCGCGTCGGTTGCCGCGAACGGGCCGCGGGCGAAGTCCGACGCCGTTCGGTACGAGACCTTTGCCGTGCCAGCCGCATATCTAACGTCGGGATACAATACGCTTCTGATATCCGTTCAGGACGACATCGGTGGAGACCGCGAAATGTTTTTCGCGGCGGAGCTTGTGCTGCCGGCTGCCGAAGGCGAGGACAAAGTGTACTACTTCCTGCGTCCTACGCCGGGTGCGGCGAATGGCGCCGACGCAAAAGACGGTCCTACGCCGAAGGTGTCCTTCTCCGTTCCTCATGGATACAAGACGGAACCGTTCATGCTGGAGCTTTCGTGCGCCGAAGCGCCGGATGCCGCCATATACTACACACTCGACGGCACGTCGCCCGACGCCTCCAAGACGTTGTACACAGGCCCGATCGAAATCTCCCGCACGACGGTCGTCCGCGCCGCAGTGCCCAACGCGAACGCCGTCCTGCAGTACGACACCTCCGCGACGTACTTGTTCGTCGAGGACATTCTCGTGCAGAAGAACGGCCCTGCGGGTTTTCCGTCCGGCACCGATACAGGATACAACCAGTCCTCCACGGCGGTGAACGGACAGAACCTCAAGTACGGCATGAGGTCGGACGTGGTGGCGAAGTACCGCACCAACATCCTCAACGGCTTCACGAACGGCATCGACACCGTCTCGCTCGTCGTCGATCCGTCCGGTCTTTTCGACCCGTCCACCGGCATATACGTGAACGCGATGAACGACGGACGCTCATGGGAGCGGCACGTTGTGTTCGAGATGTTCTCCGCCACAAACGCCTCGGCCGCCGGCATCACCGTTCCGGCCGGCCTCCGCATACGCGGCGGCATGAGCCGCCAGGGCAGATGCCGCAAGCACGCCTTGCGCCTTTTCTTCCGCAGCGACTACGGCGAAAACAAACTTGAATACAAGTTGTTTGGCGACGAGGGCGTGGGTACCTTCGACAAGATAGACCTCCGCACCGCACAGAACCACTCGTGGGAACTTGGCGGCAGTCGCGACTTTACGCTTATCGAGGACGTGTTCTCCCGCGACAGCCAGCGCGACATGGGGCAGTCGTACCACCGCAGCCGCTACTACCACCTCTTCATCAACGGCGCGTACTGGGGTCTGTACCAGACGGAGGAGCGCACCGACGGGCACTTCGGCGAATACTACTTCGGCGGCGACGACGAAGACTGGGACGTGGTGCGCACGTCGCACTCCAGCGGCGTGATCGACTACAAGACCGGCATCGTGGACGGCGATAAGACGGCATGGACCAATTTCTGGGACATCACCGTCAACCAGGGATATTCCGGCGCATACGCCTCCAACTACAACAAGGTAATGGGGCTCAACCCCGACGGTACGCGCAACCCGGACTATCCAATCTACCTCAATCCTACGAACCTTGCCGTGTACATGCTTACCGTCCACTTCACCAACGACCAGGATTGCCCTGCATATAGACTCCATCCCAACAATATCGCAATGCTTCGCAACCGATACGACGGCACGAAGAGTTTCAACGGCATCAATGGCGC
>JAFPNP010000154.1 GCA_017411125.1 Kiritimatiellia bacterium | reverse complement strand
GCGGCTTCCGTAGACTGCGGATTCTTGGCGGGAGGCAGAGATGCGGCCACGCGCACGACCGCATCGCCGGATTGAAGCGAAATGCCGTCCGGCGCGAGCGTCGCGGTCACGTCCACCGGCGTTCCGGCAACCACGTCGGATGGACGGAAGGACGGCGCCGGGAAGCGGCGTTTTACGGCGTTGGACGCGGAACAGTATACCGTCGCGCCGTCGAGAGGCGGAAGGTCCGCGAGGCGGTCTTCGGGAACGAGCACTTCGACGTCCGAACCGGCGGGAACTTTGAACTCCGGCTTGCGCGATATGGCGAGGCGCATTTCCGAAATGCCGAAACCGAACGGCTTTTCGGCGGCGACGCCGAATTGAAGGCCGTCGTGCCGTTCGAGCGCGCGGGACGTGTGGAAGCGGAGCCACGAACGGCCTTCGCGGTCCTTGGACACGCGCTTGACGATACCGACCGGAGCGCCTACGTGTCCGAGGGATGACGGATCGATGGGATCGTCCGCCGCGCCGTGGAAGTAGAGCGAAGTCGTGCGGCGCGAAAACACCGTTTCGAGGTCTTCGCGCGTGGTGGCGGCGGACGCGCCGTCGAGCAACTGCCGGTAGCGGCTTGTGACGGAGGCGACGTAGAGGGCGGACTTCATACGCCCCTCGATCTTCAGCGAGGCGACGCCGGCGTCCTTCAGGGCGTCGAGGCAGTCGTCGAGACGCAGGTCGCGCATGGAGAAGGGGAGTGTTTTCGCGCCAGATGCGTCGATATACGGCAGACGGCAGCAATAGGCGCAACGGCCTCTGTTCCCGCTGCGGTTTTTCTCCATCGCGGAGAAAAGGCACAGGCCTGAAATGGAGTAGCACAGGGCGCCGTGTACGAACACCTCCGTCTCGACGCCGGCGCGGCGGGTGATGGAGCGTATCTCATCCAACGACAGTTCGCGCGCGAGCACGACGCGGACGAATCCAAGTTCCTTCAGCGCGAGCACGCCTTCGAGGTTGTGCGCGACAAGCTGCGTGGAAGCGTGCAGGGCGAGGTTCGGGAAATTGGCGCGGGCGATGCGGGCGACGCCGAGGTCTTGGACGATGATTCCGTCCGGGCGCAGCTCGTCCAGCGTCGCAAGGCGTTCGACGGCTGCGGGAAGGTCGGCGTCGTCGATGACGGTGTTGAAGGTGACGTACACTTTCCGTCCGCGGGGACGCGCCCATGCAATCAGGTCGCGGAGCTGTTCTTCGGTGAAGTTCACGGCCTCCGCGCGGGCGGAGAAGGCGTCGAGGCCGAGGTACACCGCGTCGGCGCCGGCGTTGAAAGCGGCGAGGGCGGTTTCGAACGAGCCTGCCGGCGACAGCAGTTCCACGCCATGGCATGAAGGGTTCATTCGCCGAAAACGTAGTACGTGACGATGCGGCCGGCGGTCGCGGAAAGAATCGGCGCCAGAGCGTTCACCGGCGTCGAGGCGGGGGCGAAAATGAAGAGCACGTTGATCTTGGCTCCCTGTTCGCCTGTCTTCGCGACAAGGCCGGGCAGTTCGCTCCAGTCCTTGAAAGGCGTTTCCTTCGGCTTGAGGACGGGGTCGAGGCCTTCGCCGGACCAATCCTCCTCCACGAACGTGAACGTCTTTTTCCCGTCTGCCGACACGCGCACTTCGAACGGCTGGAATATGCGTCCCTGCCGCGTCCGCCATGAAGGTTCGGGCATGAACGACCGGTAGAAGAAGTTTCCTTTCGCCGCGCCGTTTATCTTCACGCCCTTGCCGTCAAGAAGCGAGAGCGCCTGCGCCAAGGCGGACGCCTCGTCCACCGTGACGCCTTCGCCGAAGGCTGGATGAAGGTAAAGGTCGTGCCCGTCGGCGTCTGCACGCAGTTTGGCGATGCACTCCTTGACGTTCGCCTTCGTAAACGCCATTTCGCGGTGCAGCACCGCCTTGCGTCCGTCCCATTGCAGCGTCAGTTCGAACAACGCGCCCGCCGGCCATGTTTTTCTGGCGCGGAAGCGTCCGTATGCCGCAGACTGGTCGAGCTGCCCGCCTAGCAGCAACAGGGACGGCGAATGCGTGTAGAGGGCGAACACGGCACACGGAATGTTCGTCGCGGCGACGACTGAGCCGGATGCGTCGCGCTGCCCGCCGGTGTACAGAACGGGCAGGTTTGTTTCGGTCGTCGCGTCTACCAGGTCGGAGAACGAAAGGACGGCGGCGGCGTTTGTGGAAATCTGCCTGGCGGAAAGCGTAATCCGTTCGCCGGCCGGCCAGAGGCACGCCTTGTCGAAGTCCGGCGGCGTTCCGCGCGGAATACCTGCGCGTTCAATCGCGGCGGCGATCGCGGAAGGGGAGGCCACGGTGACGAAAAGCGATTCGTATGCGCGGTCGGACAGCGGCCCGATGGCGAAGAACTCCGCCGGATCGTCGGATTGAAGCCCCGTCGCCTCCGCCAGCACGCGCACGGAGCGCGACGAGGCGTCCGCCGCCACGCCGTCAGGCGCGTCGTTCTGCGCTTTCCATGCTGAAATGGCTTCGCGGTTCACGCTCTTCCATTCCATCGGCGCGCGCGCCGGCGCTTTCGCGCAGACCGCGCCGCACGCCAGAACAACGAACAGCCCAAGTCGCATCTTCATACGCCCTCCCTCAGCCGAATGTCGCGACGGCGCGCTTGAAGCCGTCTGCGCTGCGGGCGATTATCGCTTCGTCCACGCTGCATGAAAGGCGCACGTACCCGGCCATGCCGAATCCGCGTCCGGGCACGACAAGAATTTTTTCGTCCTGAAGGGCGTCCACGAACTTCAGGTCGTCGCCGCCCGGCGCCTTCGGGAAGAAGTAGAACGCGCCTTTCGGCATCGTGAACTCCACGCCGGCGTCGGACAGCACTTTCGCCATCAGCTTGCGGCGGCGGTCGTAGATTTCGAGGTCGACGGTCTGGTCGAGGAGGGAGGCCGCGAGGCGCTGGCCGATCACGGGCGCGTTCACGAAGCCGAGCGTGCGGTTCGTGAGCGTGACGGCGTTCACGAGCGTGTCGCCGTCGGGCATCGCCGGATTTACGGCCACGTAGCCGATTCGTTCGCCGGCGAGCGAGAGCGTCTTCGAGAACGAACCCAGCACGACGGCATACGGAGTGAGCGGAAGGGCGGGCGGCACGACGGCGCCGTCGTAGGCGAAAGCGCGGTACGGCTCGTCGCTGAGGAGGAAGAGCGGCCTTCCGCCTTCCGCCTCTCTGGCCGCGTTCACGCGGTCGACGATGGCCGCGAGACGCGCCATGTCCTCAGCCGTGTAGATGCATCCTGTCGGGTTGTTCGGCGAGTTCACGAGAATCGCGCGCGTCTTCGGCCCGACGGCTTTCTCCATCGCGTCGAAGTCGAGGCGGAAGCCGTCGTCAGGTCTGGAATCCACGGTTTTCAGCACGCCGCCGAAGTGTCCGCAGTAGCTGCCGTATTCGACGAAGTACGGCGCTGGGCACAGCACCTCGTCGCCCGGTTCGATCACTGCGCGGAAGAACGCGACGAGCGCGCCGGCCGCGCCGACGGTCATAACCACGTTTCCCGGCTTGACGTCGCATTGCTGCTGGCTGGCCAGATATGCGGCGATGGCCTCGCGCACCGCCGGGATGCCGGCGTTGGGACAGTATCCGAGGCCGAGAGGCTCGATTGCCTTTGCGGCGATGCTTTCGAGAACCGCCTTCGTCTTGGCCGGAGGCGGAACGTCGGGATTGCCCAGCGAGAAGTCGCACACCGCGTCCGCGCCGTATCGCTTCTTGAGTTCGAGTCCTTTCTCGAACATCTTGCGGATCCAGCTGGATCCCGCCATCGACTGTTTGATCTGGTTTGTTACCGTCTGCATTTCAATTCCTCACGCGAAGAGTTTGGCGAGCTTTTCGAGCTTCTCGACGTTGGCGACGAGTTCGGCGCGTTTCGCTTTCTGCCCCTCGACGATCGCGGCGGGGGCGTGGGCGACGAAGTTCTCGTTGGAGAGCTTGGCGTCGATTGACTTGATGAATCCGCGCGTCTTTTCCAGCTCGGCGGCGATGCGCTTCGCTTCGGCGGCTTTGTCCACGAGTCCATCGAGCGAGAGGTATACGGTGCCGAGGCGTCCGAGGACGCCGGGCATTGCGCGGTCCGCGCCGTCCGAGACGATTTCGACGGATTCTGCCCGCATGAACGCCTTGAGGTTCGCCTCCTCCGCGCGGAGAAGCTCCGCCGTCGCGGCGTCTTTCGCGTCGATAGTCACCTTCACGAACGCAGCGGGATTCACCTTGTACTCCGCGCGCATTGCGCGAAGGGCGGTGATCGCCTCGCGCTTGGCGTTCACGAAGTCGTAGACCTCTTCCGCAAGGCCGAGGCGCGTCTTCTCGTCGTCGGACAGCCCCTTGGGAAATTCCGCCTTGAGGATAGTCTCGCCCTCCTTGAGGTAGCCGAGCTGGTGCGCGATCTCTTCCGTGACGAACGGCATGTACGGATGCAGCAGGCGAAGCGCCTTCCAGTAGACATCGCGCAGGATCGCGAACGCCGTGGACTTGTCCGGCGCGTCCTTCGCGTACTCCACGTACCAGTCGCATATCTGCGTCCAGAAGAAGTCGTAGACGGCGAGCGCTCCGTCCTGTATGCGGTATTTCTCCAGCAGGTCGTTTACCTTGCGGCAGGCGAGGTCGCAGGCGTAGAGGATGTGTTTCTCGTCGGCGGAGAGATTGCATTGGCCAGATACGGCCTGGCCGTCATTGACGGCGGCGGAGTTCATCTCCATGAAACGTGCGGCGTTCCATATCTTTGTCGCGAAGTTGCGGCCGATCTCGAACTTCGACTTGTCCACCTTCGTGTCGCAGTCGAGCGAGGTGATGAGCGCGAGCGAGAAGCGGAGCGCGTCGGCGGAATACGTGTCGATCAGTTCGAGCGGGTCGAGGGAGTTGCCGAGCGACTTCGACATCTTGCGGCCCTGCGCGTCGCGCACGATGCCGTGGATGACGATGTTCTTGAAGGGCGGCTTCTTCATGAAGTGGATGCCTGCCATCATCATGCGGGCGACCCAGAAGAAGATGATGTCCTGCGCCGTCACGAGGTCGGTCGTGGGATAGTAGAAGTCGAGGTCGTCCGTCTTCTGCGGCCATCCGAACGTGGAGAAGGGCCACAGCCACGAGCTGAACCACGTGTCGAGCACGTCGGGATCCTGTTCGAGGTCGGCCAAGGAGAGCGCGTCGTTGCCGGTCGCGGCTTTTGCCTTCTCCAGCGCCTGTTCGGGCGTCTCGGCGACGAACAGGGCGTCGCCGCCGCCTTTGACCGAATACGCGGGGATGCGGTGCCCCCACCACAACTGGCGCGAGATGCACCAGTCCTGGATGTTGTTCATCCAGTTGAAGTAGATTTTGCTCCAGCGGTCTGGAACGAAGCGCACCTCGCCGCTCTTCACCGCTTCGATGGCGGGTTCGGCGAGCGGTTTCATCTTCACGAACCACTGCTTGGAGAGGCGCGATTCTACGACCTCGTGGCAGCGGTAGCAGTGGCCGACCTGGTTGTCGATGTCCTCGATGTGGTCGAGGAAGCCGCCGGCGTCGAGGTCGGCGACGATCGCTTCGCGGCATTTGAAGCGGTCCATGCCGCAGTACTTCGCGCCGGCAAGCTCGTTCATCGTGCCGTCGCCGTTCATG
>JAFPNP010000153.1 GCA_017411125.1 Kiritimatiellia bacterium | reverse complement strand
GTTTTCAAGAAGATCGGCTTCACCTACGCAACGCTGGATCTAGCCGGATATCGTGTCGGCAGCATGAACGAGACGTTGCAATGCAATGGAAAGGCCGCATTGGAATAATGATTAATGGAATAGGCAGAAAAGAGGCTTTGGCTTTGCTGCGCCCGGAACGGCGCGAAGAACTGCGCGAACGGGCGCATGAAACAACGGAACGGTGCGTGGAGAAGAGATTCGACTTCTGCTCCATCATCAACGCACGCTCCGGCAGATGCACCGAGAACTGCAAGTGGTGCGCACAATCCTCACACTGGAAGACGGGATGCGAAACCTACGGCTGGGTAGGCACCGAGGCCTGCGTCAAAGCGGCGAAGGAAGCAGAAGCGAACGGCGCGGACAGGATCGGCATCGTCACGTCGGGCCGCCGCCTTTCGCCAGAGAACTTGGAAAACGCCTGCGCCGCGCTTCGGGCCATGCGCAAAGCGTCGTCCATAGGGCTTTGCGCCTCGCTCGGACTTCTTTCGGAGGACGATCTTGCGCGGTTGAAGGATGCTGGGCTGCAACGCTTCCACTGCAACCTCGAAGCCGCGCCGTCGCTCTTCCCGTCGCTCTGCACCACGCACACGACGACGGACAAGATCGCGACGCTGAAAGCCGCGAAGCGCCTTGGCCTTCAGATATGTTGCGGCGGCATCATCGGCATGGGCGAGACGGACGAGCAACTTGTGGAATTCGCTTTCACGCTCAAGGAGATCGCCCCCGACTCGATTCCGGTCAACGTGCTGCATCCGATAGAAGATACGCCGCTCGGAAACTGCGGCATACCGGATCCGGAGCGCGTGGTCGATTCGGTCGCGCTGCTGCGGCTCGTGAATCCGTCCACCCCGCTGCGCTTCGCGGGCGGCCGGCGCGACATGAGCGACGAG
This sequence comes from Kiritimatiellia bacterium, assembly GCA_017411125.1. Classification (GTDB taxonomy): domain Bacteria; phylum Verrucomicrobiota; class Kiritimatiellia; order RFP12; family UBA1067; genus RUG572. Next base: position 11,971 of record JAFPNP010000153.1, on the reverse strand, counting down.
ACGGCGGCGAAATGCATCTACGTCGGAATGTCGGCAGGAATCGCCGGCCCGCTGCTCACGACGCCCGGCGCCGACTTCGACGACGACCGCGAACTCGCCGTCCGCGCCGGATATGCCGTCGGAAGCGCCGCAAACCGCGAATAATATGGTATACTATCGGCCAACCGACATCAAACCAACGTCAGACGCAGCATGACACGCGCAAATACATTGCTGGAGCAATTCCGCCATAATCGGGACGAACGCCCCGACGAACCGGCGTTCCTCATCGCCGCCGGAGACAGGTCCGTGCCGATTTCCTGGCGCGAGTTCGCGGAAGACGTCGAGGAAATAGCGTGGATCATCGACCACTACGCCCCCGGCGCGGTGGTCGGCCTGCTCGGCGAAAACTCCTACGAATGGATAACGGCGCACGCCGCCGGGCTGTTCGCCGGAGTGACCGTAGTCCCGCTTGAAGTCAACCTCTCGCCGCAGGAGATTGTCGAGCGCCTCGCCTTCACCGGCGCCACGTACCTCGTCCACAGCGCATTGTACGTGGAAAAAGCCCGCGAAGTCGAGAAGATGCTCCCCGGCCTCGTGGTGGGCGGCTTCGGGTCGCACAAGGCGGACGAGCTTATGGCGCTCGCTCGCACCGCGCTCGACATGGGCGACGAAAGCGTATTCGACCGTCCGCCACGCGACGAAGACGAAACCGCCATGATCGTGTTCACGAGCGGCACGACGTCCAAGCCGCGCGGCGCGGAACTGACGCTGCGCGGAATCCGCACGTTCTCCGAATTCGCCGCGGCCACTTTCCGCTTCCAGCCCGGCGATCGTTCGCTCATGCTGCTGCCGCTCTACCACATCTTCGGCATCTGCACCACCTACGCGATGCTGGCGCACGGCGTCTCGCTAGGCGTGTGCCCCGACTTCCGCCGCATCTACGACGCCGTGGCCCGCTTCCGCGCGAACTTCCTTTTTCTGGTGCCCGCTCTGGCGGACATCCTCGCAAGCAAGATCGCCCAGCACGGCGCATCGGCGGAGGCCGTGCTCGGCACTCCGATCGACTGGATTCTCGTCGGCGGCGCACCGCTTTCTCGACGTTCCTACGAAAAGTTGATGTCACTCGGGATACGCCCTCTCGGCGGCTATGGACTAACCGAGACGACTTCGCTCTACTCCCTCGCGCCCGTAGACGACCCGCGCCCCGGAAGCGCGGGAAAGTGCTGCAACGGATTCGGCGGGATGGAGGCGAAGGTGTCCTCAGACGGCGAATTGCTCCTGCGCGGCCCGGCAGTACTCAAAGGATACTACAAAGAGCCGGCACGCACGTCGGACGTGCTCGGCGAGGACGGCTGGTTCCGCACCGGCGACATCGGGCGCATCGACGACGACGGCTACGTTTGGATCACTGGACGCGCCTCGCGCACAATCGTGCTGTCGTCCGGCAAGAAAGTAGCGCCGGAGGAGCTGGAGGAGAAACTTCTCTCGATTCCCGGCATCCACGAAGTAGTCGTATCCGGCGACGGAGCGGCGAGAGAGATCGTGGCGGAAGTGTACGCGGTCGTGTCGGAGGACACGGTGAAACGGCAAGTCGACGCTCTCAACCGCCAGCTTCCCGTCCACAAGCGCATCAACCGCGTGGTCACGCGCAAGGAGCCCTTCCCGCGCACGGCGTCCGGCAAGATACAGGTGCAAAAATCCATGCCGAATCCGCTGCCGGCCAAACCGCTGCCTGTGCCGTCACCGGCGCTTCCGGCCTCCCGTCCGCCTCTGCCTGTGCCGTTCAAGGCGTCGCTGCGCACGTGGCTTTTCTGGAGCGTCCTGTTCGCCGCCGCCGCCGTGCTGCTCTTCAACATGGCCGGACTCGTCTATCCCTCGCTCAAGGCCGACCTGCCGCCGGCGGTCGCGGAGATAATGGACGGCACGGAGATACTGCTTGCCGTGTTCGCCCTCTTCGCGGCGTGCCTGGCCGTGAAGGGGCGCAACCTCATGATGGTTTACAAAAGGAGAAAGAAAAAATGACAAACGAAGTAGTCGAAGCAACCACGAACACCGCCGCCGCAATTGCGTGCGCCGCACAGGCCGTCGGCACGAAACTCGCCGACACGGTGGGCAAACAGGCCGCCGAAGGGCAGGAGGCCGTCAAGCAGGGGCTTTCATGGCTGGCGGAGAACGGACTTGACTGCGCGATGAACATTGTCGGCGCGATTCTCATACTGTTCGTCGGCGGTCTGGTCGTGAAAGGCTTGGTCGCCGCGACGCGCAAGGCTCTCGCGAAGTCGAAGCGCGTGGACGAACTGTTGCGTTCCTTCGTCTGCAGCGTCGTATCGAAAACCGGGTGGGCGATCGTGGCCGTGATCGCGCTTGGCCGCCTCGGCGTGGACGTCGGCCCGCTCGTGGCGAGCCTCGGAGTGACGGGCGTCGTGCTGGGCTTCGCGTTCAAGGAGTCGCTCGGCAGCCTCGCCAGCGGCCTGATGATCGCGCTCAACCATCCGTTCAAGGTCGGCGACTACATCATCGCCGGCGGCGTGGAGGGTTCCGTCACGGAGCTCAACATGATGGCGACCGTGCTCGCTACCGCCGACAACAAGAAGATCACCGTGCCGAACGCCTCCGTCTGGGGAAGCGCCATCACCAATTTCAGCGCCCTCGGCAAACGCCGCGTGGACACAGTCGTCGGCGTCGCCTACGGCACAGACCTTACCAAGGCCGTGCAGGTCGCGCGCGCCGCCCTCGAAAAGGTGCCGGGCGTGCTGGCCGATCCCGAACCCGCCGTGGCCGTCGGTTCGCTCGGCGACTCCGCCGTCACCATCAACGTCCGCCCTTGGGCGGCCTGCGCAGACTACTGGGCAGTGTTCTCCGGCGCGCAGCAGGCGGTGAAGGAGGCGTTCGACCGCGAAGGCATATCGATTCCATTCCCGCAGGTCGACGTCCACATGGTCAAGTAAGGAGTTTCCAATGTTCAAGACGGTTTCGAACAAGGTCCAGTTTCCGCAGATGGAGGAAAGCGTCCTCAAGTACTGGGCCTCCGAAAACGTGTTCGGCAAATCGCTGGACAAAAACAAGGGCAAAGAGCGCTACACGTTCTACGACGGCCCGCCCTTCGCGACCGGCCTGCCGCATTACGGCCACCTCCTCGCGGGCGTGATCAAGGATATCGTCCCGCGCTATCAGACCATGCGCGGCAAATACGTGGAGCGCCGTTTCGGGTGGGACACGCACGGCCTCCCCATCGAAGCCCTCGCGCAAGACGCGCTCGGCATCGCCGGCGCGCACGAAATCAAAGACTTTGGAGTGGACAAGTTCAACGAACAGTGCCGTTCCATGGTGCTGAAGTACGTCGGCGAATGGCGCAAGACCGTTACGCGCATGGGCCGCTGGGTGGACTTCGACAACGACTACAAGACCATGAACCCCGACTTCATGGAAACCATCTGGTGGGTGTTCAAGCAGCTCTGGGACCAGGGTCGCGTCTACAAGAGCCACCGCATAATGCCGTATTCGTGGAAGCTTTCCACGCCGCTTTCCAACTTCGAGGCCGGAAGCAACTACAAGGACGTGCAGGATCCGACCGTCACCGTGCGCGTGAAAGCCGTCAAGGAGACGATCCCTGTCGATGCACTCCGCCGACAGACCGAAGACCTCTACCTCCTGATCTGGACCACTACGCCCTGGACGCTCCCCGAAAACCTCATGATCTGCGCCGGCGCGGACATCGACTACGTCGCGGTGCGCGATCTCACGGACGACGCCAGACCGGTATACGTGATGGCCAAGGCGCGGCTTGCATCGATTTTCAAGAAGCCTGAACAGTACGAAACCGTCGCGGAGTTCAAGGGCAGCGCGCTCAAGGGAACAGAATACGAGCCGATATTTCCGTACTACGCGGCGAAGCGTTCCGAGGGCGCGTTCCGCGTGCTGAACGACGGATACGTGACGACAGACGACGGTACGGGCCTCGTCCACATCGCACCCGCATACGGCGAGGACGACTTTCGCGTGTGCCAGGAGGCGGGGATGAAGGCGTTCGCCGATCCCCTCGACGCCTCGTGCGCCTTCACCGCCGAGATTCCCGAATACCAGGGCCGTTTCTGCAAAGACTGCGACAAGGACATCATCAAGCGCCTCAAGGCCGAGGGCAAGCTCGTCCACCAAGCCACCATCACGCACTCCTATCCTTTCTGCGACCGCACCGACACGCCGCTCGTCTACCGCGCCATCGACGCATGGTACGTCAAGGTGGAAGACCTGCACGACAAGCTTTCCGCGAACAACGCAACAGTCCACTGGATGCCCGAATACGTCGGCGACAAACGCTTCGGCAACTGGATCAAGGACGCCCGCGACTGGAACATCAGCCGCAACCGTTTCTGGGGAAGCTGCATCCCGGTGTGGATCAACGACGAAGACCCGTCGGACATGATCTGCGTCGGTTCCATCGCCGAGCTGGAGGCTCTTTCCGGCCAGAAGGTCACGGATCTCCACAAGCATTTCGTGGACAAGATCGTGGTCCGCAAGGACGGCAAGACCTACCACCGCACCCCGGAAGTGCTGGACTGCTGGTTCGAAAGCGGCTCGATGCCCTACGCCCAGCAGCACTACATGGGCGACGGACCGGTGGACGGATTCTTCCCGGCTGATTTCATCGCGGAGGGCCTCGACCAGACACGCGGATGGTTCTACACCCTCATGCTCCTCGGCACGATGCTGTTCGGAAAGTCTCCATACCGCAACGTCGTCGTCAACGGGCTCGTGCTCGCGGAAGACGGCAAGAAGATGTCCAAGCGGCTGAGGAACTACCCAGACCCCGTGAAGATGCTCGATCTCTACGGCGCGGACGCGATCCGGCTGTACATGATCTATTCCCCGGTAGTGCGCGCCGAGAACCTCAAGTTCTCCGAAAACGGCGTCAAACAGGTGCTGCGCGACCTCCTCATCCCGTGGTGGAACGCATATTCCTTCTTTGTGACATATGCGAACGTGGACGGCTTCGACGATCCGGAGGTGCGCTTCCCGGAAAGCGACAACGTGCTGGACCGCTGGATCGTCTCGTCCATGGAAACGCTCATAGCCGACGTCACGGATGCGATGGACAACTACGACCTGCAGCGATCGGTGCGTCCGTTCGTGCGGTTCGTCGAGGATCTCACCAACTGGTACATTCGCCGCAGCCGCCGCCGCTTCTGGAAATCGCAGAACGATGGCGACAAGCTGCACGCGTACCGCACGCTCCGCTACGTGCTCGTGCAGCTCTGCAAGGTGGCTGCGCCGTTCACGCCATTCATAAGCGAGGAGATATACCGCAACCTCAAAGGCGCGTCCGACCCGGAAAGCGTGCATCTGTGCGACTTCCCCGCGCCGAACGCCGCCGCCCGCGACACCGCGCTGGAGCGCGACATGGCCGCCGTGCAGGCCGTCGTGCGCCTGGGCCGCCAGCTGCGCGTGGACAACAACCTCAAGGTGCGCCAGCCCCTCGCGAAGATCCGCGTCGCGGGCGCGAACACGAAACTCGACGACCTGATACTCGACGAATTGAACATCAAGGAAGTAGAATACGTCGCCGACGAGACGACGCTCTGCGACGTGTCCTTCAAGGCCAACTTCAAGACGCTCGGCAAGAAGTGCGGCCCGAAGATGAAAAACGTCGCCGCAGGGATCGCGGCGTTCAAGTCTTTCGACGGCAAGGCGACGGTGGAAGGCGTCGAGCTGACAGTGGAGGACGTCCTTGTCACCCGCACGCCGAAAACCGGCATGGTGGTCGCGGCGGAGGGAGCGCTTGTCGTGGGGCTCGAAACAGCCCTCACGCCCGCGCTCGTGGCCGAAGGGCTTGCGCGCGAATTCGTCAGCCACGTGCAGGCCATGCGCAAGGAAGCGGACTTCGAAGTGACGCAGCGCATCCATATCGCCGTCGAGACGGACGGCGAAATGCAGTCGGCCATCGAGGCTCACCGCGACTACGTCACGGCGGAAACTCTGGCCACGTCGCTGGACTTCGCGCCCCTCGCGGAGGGCGCCGCAACCGATCTCAACGGGCACTCCGCAAAAATCCTCGTAGTGAAAGCCTGACTGGCAGGGCTGCGCGTCCTCGCGCAGACGCTCAATGCGCCGCTTTCGCCGCACGCTCCTTGCGCGCCTTCAAGACGCCATCGAGCGTGCGTCGCGCCTCGGCGGACTTCCCGTCCGCCTCGACAGCGCGCCGCGCATTCGCCTCCGCCTCGTCAAGCAGCCCCTGCCGCAGCTGCGCGACCGCAAGATTGTTCAAGATGGACGCGGACCTGGGCTTGCGCTCCAGGCACTTCTTCAAATACACCTCGGCCCAACCGTACTGCTCGTTTACGAGGTGGCTCATCCCCATCGCGAAGTTCGCGGTAAGATCGTCCGGATCGGAGAACAACACCTGACGCGCAAACACCTCCGCCATGCGGAAATCGCCGCGATCCATGCCAAGCCGCAGCCCCTCGCGAGGCGTCAGGCGCGTGCTGCCCTGCCCGACGACCTCCAGGCGCTGCCGAACGCGCTTGAACGCCATGTTTTTCGCGTCAAGGATATCTGCAAGGTCGTTCTCGCGCATGGCGTCCTCCTTCCGCCCTTCGCGGTCGAGACGGTCGGCGCGCATCCGGCACATTCGCGCCACACGCCACTGCATCCGAGTGAACAGATCGCGCAGCGCCACGGATGCGTTGGAAAGATTCTCGTCATTCCCGTAGACATCGAGTATTCGCTCCGCAAGGACGCGTACCGCCTTCACGCCATCCTCCGCCACCCCAGATGCGAATCCGGACGGCCTTGCAACCATTCCCGCCATTGGAGGCAACGGCTGCTTGCCCATCGCCCACAGCTCGAACCCCAACTGCACCGCCACGTCGTCCATGCGCCGATCTTTGAACCGCAGCCACGTGCGCAGAGTGTCCATGGCGCTGTACGAAAGCATCTCGCGGTCCTCTTCGTCCTGTGCGCCGCGCCGCCGCAAATAGCATTCACGCTCCGACGCCCCTCCGGCCAGCGACAGCGGAAACAACGTCTCCCCGCGTTCTGCCGCACAAAGTTCCACGGCGGCGTCCATCGTCCCGTCGGTGAACAGGAACTTGGCGCCGCTGCTTTCCGCCGCCGTCTGCCGTGCGCAATCGTATACCGCCCCGACGATTCCGCGCACCGTCGCCTGCGCCCGGTACGGCACCACGAGCGCAAGCGCCAGAATCGGCTCCAGCAGAAACGCCATGCGCGAAATCTGGTTGAAATGGCGCAGAGAATCGGCGAGGTCGGCGCCGCGCACCGTCTCCTCCACGGAATCCTGGAATTTTATCCCGGCTATGCGGCGATAGTTGCGGAAATAAATCTCCACGCCGAGCACGCTAAGCGCGTAGGTGAACGTCTGCGCATTGAGCAGCGTGGCGCAGCACTTCAACAGCGGCGACCTCACCGCCTCGGCTTCGCCGGTCCAGGTCCAGAACCAGAACGATCTCCATCCCGACAGCTGGAGATAGGCCATGACGCCCACGAGCAGAAAGTACGCGGCGTACCAATACGGCAGGAACTTGTCCTCGTCGGTGGCCGCGTTCACATACGCGATGGACAGAACGAGCGGAACGACCGCCACGACCGCGAACAGCATCCAGCCCGACGGCGCGGCGGCGGCGGCGAACGATTTCCAATAGTTCGCAAAATACGCGACCGCATACTGGAATCCTTCCAGCGCATGCGCCTCGAGACCGTCCGCAGTGCAGAACCACGCCGCGTTGACGGCCACTGACGCGACCCATCCGCCCAACGCGCAAAGCGTCATGCGGCGCATCGTCACCGTACGCACGAAAGGATCGGCCAGCGGATTGATCCACTTGTCCACTTTTCCTTTCGCCATGGCGTAGAACGCCACAAGACCGGATACGACGAGGAACACGCCAAGCACGGTATCGCCGGCCATCACGCCGAAAAGCGCCATCGACCAGTACCATCCCGCCACCATGCCCCGGTTTATCGCGTAGCGCATGAATACGAGAAGCGCAGTCAGCAACGCCAGCAAGTGGAACATCGTCGGACCGAACACCTGCCCGGCCTCCCAGACAGGATCGGAGCAGACCAGCAGCACCGCGCCCTGCGCAAGCACTACGCGCACGATTCTGCGGCACCAAGCGGCACCCTGCATGCGCCCGCGCATGACAAATGGCATGGTCTCGTTGAATACGGCGAAGGCCAGCATTGCGATCAACCCAAGCGAGACGTGTCCGGCCACGCGGAGAGCGGCGATTCCAGCGTCGACGCCCAAAAGGCCGAACACCATTCTTGCCGCCGCGTGCCAGAGAAGCGGGAACTGCGCATCCGGCGGACGAAGCCCGGCCGCGACGGCCATGTCCTCCCACACGCCCGGCGGAAGCCATGCATAGCGCCAATACCATGAAACGAAGGCGACGGCGGCGCCAAGCGCCACCGCCATCGACCACATCGCCAACGCCCTTCTTGCCTGGATCCGCATCGTCTGTCAAACCGTCTTGCGACGGCGCAGCGCAAGAAGCGCGCCTCCAAGCACGAGCAGCATTCCGCCGCTCGGCTCGGGCACCATCGTCGTGGCGAAATTGTACGGCTGCATGCTGGCAGCAAGGTTCATGTCATGCTCGAGGGCGGTCGATGCAATCATGTGCGCCTGGAAGTCGCTCAACGAAAGTCCGCGCGGCGTCCAGTCGATTTTGCTTCCGTTGAGATACAGCTCCATGAAGAAAGAGTAGCCCGTCTCGAATCCGCTAAGATTGGTGTAGTACGCACCGGCCATAGTGTCCGCAGGCAACGAGATGGTCCCGCCGGAGCCCGCCGAAGGCGTCCCCGCAATCACGTGGCCCGTGTCGGCGTAGGTTTTCGCAATGAGATCCACGGGATTGTTGCCGGAATCCACGGCCCAGAACTTTATCGTGTCGAACGAGGTGCCGCTCGCCAGCGTGTCCTCATCCGTATCAAGATACCACATGAGCACGTCGGCGGTGCTCTCCGCCAATCCAGCTGCCGCGAGCGACGCGGCGCAAAGCATGGACAAAAATTTCTTCATCATCATTTTCTCCTCTTGAGCTTTCATCTTGGCTTTCAAAACTTCACTCGCCGCGCCACTTCACTTTCGCGCCGCCGGACACGCTGTAATACCAGAACGCCGTACCGACGGGAACCAGCGCCCTGCCGTCCGCCACGAGCGCGCCGCACAGCGCCACCTGCGCCGGCACGACGCCCCACTTCCCGTCGTCGAGATAGTAATACTTCACAAGCCTGTTGTCCGCCGTGCGGAACTGGATGTAGTCCGCAGCGGCCAATCCCTTCAACCGCCGCTTGCCGGCGGCGGCCACGCCAGTCCAATCGAAAGAATTGAGATCCACGTAGCTGGCGCCGCCCACCTCGACCGTCGCATTCGTGTACGGCGGCGAGACGAGCGTCTGCCCGGCGCCGAACGTCACCGACTCCGCCAGCGCCATCGGAACCTGTCCGTACACGTACACCGTCTCGGCTGTGCTCTTGCGCTCAAGGATCGCGCCCGTACCGGACGCCACGCCGTATCCGAGATCGGCCGTGTCGACCACCGTCTTGCCCTCGGCGGTCACCGTCACCTTGGTGGGCGTCGTCCACTTGCCGTCGTCAGCCTCATAGACGTTGTAGCGGTCGTTCGCCTTGTCGTACGCGAACAGCTTCGAGCCAGCCGTCAGGTTGGCGGGATGCACCACGTCCTGCGCCTTGCGCAATGCACCGTCCGCCTCGAATCCCTCGAACGGCAAAGCCACGTACAGGTTCGACGCGACGTTGCCCGTGATCTTGACCGCGCCGAACATGTTCGTGGACGGCACGGAGAACTTGACAGATTGCGGAGCAACGATGGTATTATCCACCGTTGTCTGGGTTGTTGTCGCTCCTGAATTGGAGTCAATAAGAGAATCAATCGTCACAACATTGCCATTTACGGTGACATCGGGAAGCAGCGTGTTTTCAGAGATATCGCAAGTGCCTGACGCCCCGGAGGCCATAGCCCCGACAAGGCCGCCGGCAAATTGGCTGGAAGTGACGGCAACTCCGCTGACATTGTTGTCGGTGATCGTGGCGCCAGCACTGCCGCAACGCTCGGCACCGACGAGAGCGCCCGCAAAATAAACACCAGAAATTGTGCTACCATCATCTCCGCTGACCTCGCAGTTAACGACATTGGCATTGCCGATGCCGCAGATCGCTCCAGAATAACCGCCGCTGATTTCAATCTTCCCCCTCACCTTGCAATTTGAAATCGTGTATGGGTTGGAGCCAAGGTTTCCAACGATTGCTCCAGCATATCCACCCGTGAAATTGCTGATCGCCTTGACATTTTCCAAAATCAGGCCGTCAATTGGACCACCCGATGCAATAGATCCAAAGAAGCCTTGAGGCCAACGAGAATACTTATCTCCCTGGTCGCTCGCCGATGTGTCCATATTGCTGACAACATGGTTATGCCCATAGAAGCTACCGTAAAAGTGCGCCTTCCAGTAGCTGTCAAACTTGTCGGGCACGGATCCGGAATTGGGGCCGATGGGCTGCCAGACTTCCCCCGTCAAGTCGATGTCCGCAAGCAAATGGACATTTTTTCCGGCCATGCCGTTGTTGGACGCGAAACTGGCTAACGACAAAGTCAGGAAACCCAAATCATAATAATGATTCATCGCCGCAGACGTACCATTGACCCAGTCGCGGAAGTACTTAAGACCGTCCTTTGATGTGATGTAGAAGTCGGTGGTACTATCATAGGTGTCACCGTTCTGGTAGAAGCCTGACGAAACTTCATACACAGATATGTCGGCCCCGTCGGCATCCTTGATCGTCACGGGATCCACAGCCCACGCGCCGAGCCCGAGGGCCGTCGCCAGAATTGTTGCCAGAATTTTCTTCATTTTCATTCTCCTTAAACTGATCACTCACCGCCAACCACTACTTCAACGGAGCGCGGCCGATAGAATAGAAGCCCGCCGGGCCCTTCGCCGGAGCCGTGATCACGATATCGCCCGCGTCGTTGCCGTCCTGCGGCGCGAAGTCGGCGTCCGCCGCGAGCGCGACGGGAGTTGTGCCGGACGAAACGCCGTAGCGCACCAACTTCGACGTGCGCGCCACCGTGAGGCGCACGATGCCGTCCTTGACCTCGATGGATTTGACCTTCGGCTGCGGAATGGACGCGGGCAGCTCCGTGGCCGTAGCTGCGAGCGCCGCGTTCGTGGCGACGCCCGCCTGAAGGCCGTCCGCAATCGACTTCGCCGCAAGGCTAAACGCCTGCGCGGTGCCGTAGCCGTTCACACCGGCCTCCACGCCGCCGGGCGTGCCGTCGGCGCGGCGGGTGTCGAGCAGGTGAAGCGAGAACGTGCCCGCGCCCGCGTAGAGGTCGGCCACGAGCTTGTTCACCTCCACTACCACGTCCGGGCAGCGCCCGTCATTCGCGAGCGGCGCCACGCAGAGGACGCGATTGAGGTTCTGGTCGCCCGCCGCCTTTCCGTCAATGGTGATACCAGCGAATGTCGCGCCCTTGGCGGTCCACACGAGCGCGTAGCACTCACCATCCTTCACCACGGTGCCGTCTGCGTAGCGGTCCGGCCCCTTCGTCGAAAACGTTGCCAGCAGGTTGTCCTGCCCGGCCAACGCCGGGAGAGCCGCGCTTGCCACGATCGCCGCCAACAACATCATCACACTATTCTTCATTTTCTTTCTCCTTAAACTGACCACGAGCCACAAACTACCGTACCTCGATGTCCGCGAAGATGCGCAGGACCTTGCCAACCACGCCGTCGAGCGGACGGTCGAACGCGGGCATAGCCGATCCCGTGCAGCCTTCCACAGTCGTCCATTCGTTGCCGTTCTGCACGGCCAGGCGGAACGTCACCGTGACGTTCGGGATCGCCGGGAACTTCGTCGTGTCGATCGCGGCGGAAATCGTCACCGTGGACGCGTCCTTCGACGATGCCGTCAGGCGCAACTGCGCATTCGGATCGCGCGGATCAAGGCCGAG
>JAFPNP010000152.1 GCA_017411125.1 Kiritimatiellia bacterium | reverse complement strand
TTATCATGATGCCCATCGCGAGCGAGAGGGAGTAGAACATCTGCCCCATGGCGCCGAGAACCGTCTTGCCGAGCTGTGCGAACGAGAACGTGCCGTCCGAGCCGGCGAGGGCGTCGAGACTCGGAACGAGATAGTATTTCAGTCCGTCGCCTGCGCCGGGAAGGAACACCACGTAGAGCGAAATCGCGATCGCGAGCAGGAATAGAGCCGGCATCATCACGAGGTTCGACTTCTCTATTCCGTTCTTCACGCCAAGCACCACGACCGCCGCGCACACGAGCGCGAAAAGCACCCCGTATCCGAACGGCGCGAAGTTCGCCGCCAGGAACGCGTTGAAGAACGCCTCCGATCCCGCCGCCGCCGCGCCCATCGGCTCCGCGCCGGTGAACGCCATGTTGCAGTACGTCGCGAAATATTTAAGCACCCATCCGCCTATCACGCAGTAGTAAGATTCTATGAGGAACGAAACGACCGTGCCGAGCAGCCCGACGAATCCCCATCCTCTGCAAAGGCGCGAGTAGGCGGTGAGCTGCGATTGGTGCGTGCGGCGGCCGACCGCGATTTCGGAGAGCATGAGCGTGAAGCCGAACGTCACGACGAGCAGCAGATAGACCACGATGAACGTGCCGCCTCCGTACTGCGCCGCCAGATACGGGAACCGCCACAGGTTGCCCAGCCCGATGGCGGACGCCGCCGCCGCCAGCACAAATGCCAGCTGGCCCGACCAGCTCGCCCTTTTTTTCTTCTCCATCTTTCCTTCCATCGCCTCCGCCGCGTCACAGCGCGGCGAGTTTCCGCGCCACGAGGCCGCCGACGGCCTTGGGATCAGCCTTGCCTTTCGAGAGTTTCATCACCTGCCCGACGAAGAAACCGGCGGCCGCTTTCTTGCCGGCCTTGAAGTCGGCGACTGGTCCGGGGTTCGCGGCGATCGCCTGGTCCACGAACGCCTCCAGCGCGGAAAGGTCGTTCACCGCGCCAAGGCCACGTTCTTTCACTATGGCCTCCGGGTCGCCGCCTTTCTCGAATATCTCCGGCAGAAGTTCCTTGAGCGTCGGGCCGTTGATCGTGCCGGCGGCGGCCATCTTGACGAGCGAGGCGAGAGCCTGCGGCTGCATGGCGCATTCGCCGATTCCGATGCCGCTTTCGTTCAGAAGGGCCATCACGTCGCTCATGTAGAGGTTGCACAGCTGCTTGGCGGTCTTTTTGTCGAGACCCTTGGCCGCAGCCTCGAAGTAGTCGGCGTTCGCCTTGTGCTGCGAGAGGACGTCCGCGTCGTACTCTGCGATGCCGTACTCTTCCACCATCCGCGCGCGGCGCGCCTTGGGCTGTTCCGGCAGAAGGGCGCGCCATTCGGCGATCTGTTCTTCCGAAAGGGCGACGGGAACGAGGTCCGGTTCCGGGAAGTAGCGGTAGTCGTGCGCGTTCTCCTTGGAACGCATGGAGGAAGTCTCCAGCGCGTCGCCGTCCCACCGGCGCGTCTCCTGCACGATGGGGATCGAATGCGCCATGCACTCGCGCTGCCGCCGCGCCTCGTATTCAAGGGCGGCGTGGATGCCCTTGAACGTGTTCATGTTCTTGATCTCCACCTTCGTGCCGAGTTTCGTCTCGCCGACGGGGCGGATGGAGATGTTCACGTCCGAACGCATGTTGCCTTCTTCGAGATTGCAGTCGCTCACGCCTGCGTACACGAGCATCTCCTTGAGGGCGGTCAGATAGGCGATGGCCTCGTCGGCGGACGCCATGTCCGGCTCCGAGACTATTTCCATGAGCGGCGTTCCGCCGCGGTTGAAGTCGACGCCGGAACTCTGCGCGTAGTGGTTGATCTTGGCGGCGTCCTCTTCGAGGTGTATGTGGTTGATCCGGATCGTCTTGGGACCGTTGGGAGTCTCGATGGTCACTCCGCCGCCGATGCAGAGAGGATTGCCGTTTTCGGATATCTGGTAGTCCTTCGCCATGTCGGGATAGAAGTAGTTCTTCCGGTCGAACGTGGCGTGGCGGTTGATTTCGCATCCGAGCATCAGACCGCTCATCACCGTCAGCTTGACGGCCTCCTTGTTGGCGACGGGAAGGGCGCCGGGATAGCCCAGACATACGGGGCACACGTTCGTGTTCGGTTCGCAGCCCGTCTTGAGCAGGCATCCGCAGAACATCTTGGTCTTTGTCTTGAGCTGGACGTGCGTTTCCAACCCTATGGTATTTTCGAATTCCATGTGCTGTCTCGTCTTCGTTTTGGGAAACAGGGCATATTATACCACAATTCTCGACGGCGCGTGAGAGCCGGAAAGCCGTGCGATCCAGCGTCGCGGTTCCACGCAAGGATGGATCATGCAGTGCCGCCCCGGCAGGAAATCACGGATTCCCGCGCGACGCGCACACGTCATTCACCACGAGACCGGCAAGCGCGAATCCGAACGCCGCCGTCACATGCGCCACCGTGCCGTTCACGCGCACCTTGCGGAACGGATTTTCTTCGTCCGGCTCGACCGCCCGGCCTTTGTTCGGAACAACTTCGTCGCTCCACACGCACGTGAATTTCTTCGCCGGAAACTCGCCGCTCTTCCGGAAGCGCATCCGCAGGGCGCGGGCGAGGCCGTCCCCGCAAACCTTCCAGAACTCGGACTTGCGGATGCGGAACGGATCCGTCTTGCACGCCGCGCCCATCGAAGAAAACAGCACGGGGCGATCGAGCCGCGTCACGTGGTTTATGAGATGCGCCTTGTCGCGGACGCTGTCTATCGCATCGATCACGTAGTCGTATCCGCCCAGTTCGAAAGAGTCGGACGATTCGCCGTCGTACACGCGTTCGAAAGCCGATATCTCCGCGTTCGGATTTATGGAAAGAAGGCGGTCGCGCATGGCATGCACTTTCGCCTGCCCGACCGTATGCGCCGTCGCCATCACCTGCCGGTTCACGTTGGAAGGCCGCACTACGTCGGAATCCACGATCGCGATGCGCCTCACGCCGCTGCGGACAAGCGACTCTGCGCACCACCCTCCGACGCCGCCTACGCCGAAAACCGCCACCCGCGCGTCCGCCAGCGCGGACGCGGCGGATGTCCCCAGCAGCAGATCGAGCCTCTCGAAAAACGACATCAGACAAGCGCCGCCGCGCGATCCTCGAATTCCGGTTTCGATTTTTCCGCTCCGTAGCCGCGCCCGACCTTCACGCGCACTTTGCCCGGAATCGTTTCGCGGTCGAGTTCGTACCGCGCGCAATCCATGCGGCGGACGCCGAATGTGGACGTCGTGCGCAGAATCGCCGCTGCTGCGGCGTCCGCCTGTCCGGGCCGGACCAGGACGACGAGCAGATTTCCGGGACGCCCCTTTTTCATCAAGAGCGGAACGAGCGAAACGTCCAGGACGCCGGGTTCGCTGCGCAGTCTGTCGCAGGCGAACGCCATGTCCTCGCCGGCCATGTCGTCGATGTTGGCTCGCAGTTCGACGACGCGTCCGTTGGGCGCGGACGCGTCGTCGGCCTCTTCCCCGAAGAAGGAGCGCACCCCGTTCATCCGGCCCGGCACGTCTCTGTGCCCGAGGCCAAGTCCCGTGCGCGAAACCGCGATGGGCGGCATCGGGCCGAACGAATCGGCAAAATGGACGAGCAGCGCGGCGCCGGTGGGAGTCAGCAGCTCGCATTCCGCCGCGCCGGACGTGTACGGCACGCCCGTGAGCAGGTTCACGGTGGCCGGCGCCGGGACCGGAAGAATGCCGTGGGCGCACTTGACGAATCCGCCTCCGACTTCCGGACGGCTGGCAACAATCCGCGCAGGAGCGAGTTCTTCCAGCAGCAGTGCGACGGACGCGATGTCGCATAGAGCGTCCGCCATGCCGACTTCATGGAAATGGATTTCCGACACGGGCCGTCCGTGCGCTTTCGCCTCCGCGTCCGCAATCAAGTCGTATACGGCGCGGACGTGCGCCTTTACGGCCTCGGAAGCGTTCAACGCGCCGATCTTCGCCTCCACGTCGGCGCGCGATGCGTGGTGGTGCCCGTGGTGTTCGTGGCCGCCATGCGTTTCGCCCTCTTCGTGCCCATGCACGTGCACGTGCATCCGCGTTCCGGCGATTCCGCACGAAAACGCAGATTCGGCATGCACGTGCACGCCGTCGATGCCAAGAGCGTTCAGCCGGGCCAGCGACGCGGCGCGATCGGGAACGAGTTCGAGCAGCGCGGCGGCGAGCATGTCTCCCGCCGCGCCCAT
>JAFPNP010000151.1 GCA_017411125.1 Kiritimatiellia bacterium | reverse complement strand
TTCCTCCACGAGGTGAACACGATGGACGTGCGCATCCTCACCGCGGAAGACCCCATCGAGTACCAGATGGACGGCATCATACAGGTGCAGATGAACAAGGACATCGGCCTTGACTTCGCCCGCACTTTGCGCGCCTTCCTGCGCCAGGATCCGGACAAGATAATGGTGGGCGAAATCCGCGACCGCGAGACGGCCGAAATTGCCATCAACGCCTCGCTCACGGGCCACATGGTGTTTTCGACGCTCCACACGAACACGGCGGCAGGCGCCTTCCCTCGTCTCACGGACATGGGCGTGGAGCCGTTCCTCATCGCCTCCGCCGTCGCCGGCGTGATGGGCCAGCGCCTCTGCCGGCGCCTGTGCCCGAAATGCCGGCGCGAGGTTCCTCTCGACATGAAGTACTACGACCTCTCCTATCCGCCGGAGCGCGACACCGTGTTCGAGCCGAATGGATGTGACGCCTGTAGCCGCACGGGCTACAAGGGCCGCCGCGCACTCTTTGAAGTGCTGGAGGTTGACGAGGAAATAGAGAGCGCCATCGTCAAGCGGGCAAACGCCACGCAGCTGCAGGAGATGTCGCTGGCCAAAGGCATGAAAACGCTGCGCGAGGACGGCTGGGCGAAGGTGTTCAAAGGCGTGACGTCCGTCACCGAGATACGCCGCGTCACAGAAGACCAATAGCCGCGAACCATGAAAAGCCTGCTTCTCACAGGATACGGACCGACCGAATACGCCGTCGCCGCCGCCGCCGCGCTAAGGGGACTTGGCGGCAAGGCGGACGTGGCCGGCGCAAGCAGGCGGCGCCTCCCCGAAATGCTGGAAAGGCTTGCGCCGGACGCGCGCAGGGTGTTCGTGCTGGGAGTGTCGCTTGGAGGCGACGAGACGCGTCTCGCCGCCGCTCTCAAAACATTGCGGAAGGATAGCGTGTCGGTCACGTGGATAAGCGCGGTGGCGGCGAGCGAAGCGCAGACGCGGAACATGCTGCCGCTTATGGAATCCGTCGTGGACGACGGCGCGACGCTGCTCGACGTGACAGGTCGCGTGTTCGGCGTAGACGTGGCTCCGCTTGCGCCCTACGCGGATGAAAGCGACCGGGCGTCCGCAGCCGTGCGGGATTACCGGGAGTTGTTCGAGGCGGCGCAGTTCCACTATCGATATTACCAGGACGAAACGGCCTATGCCGCGGCGATACGGATGCTTGCGGAAGGAATTCGCCCGGAGGCGTGGGGCGAGGACGCGCGGAACGTCGTGGCGCACTATCGACGCTACAGGGGACGAGAACTTGTGGGAAAGTCGCCCGCAATGTGCCGACTTCAGGAGAGAATCGACCGCGTGGCGTCCTTTCCCGACGCGCGCGTGCTCATCCTCGGCGAGAGCGGTACCGGCAAAGAGACCGTCGCGCAGCTGATCCACAACAAATCCCCGCGGGCGAAGGAGCCGTTTTGCGCGTTCAACTGCGCGAGCGTGACGCCGGATCTGCTGGAAAGCCGGTTCTTCGGCCACGAGAAAGGCGCGTTCACCGGGGCGGACAGGCAGACGGACGGACTGTTCGACCTGGCCAACGGCGGCACGCTCTTTTTGGACGAAATAGGCGAACTGCCGCCTGAGGCGCAAGGCCTCCTGCTGCGCGTTCTCGAAGGAGGGCGTTTCATGCGCGTTGGCGGGCGCGAGGAGCGTTGCGCCGACGTGCGGCTGATAACGGCCACGAACCGCGACTTGCCGGCGTTTGTGCGCGAAGGGCGGTTCCGGGCGGATTTGTACCAGCGCATAAACGTCGTGCAGCTGCGCATCCCTCCGTTGCGGGAGCATCGCGAGGACGTGCGCGACATCGCCGACGGCTGGTGGTTCAACCGCCACAGGCGGCATCTTGCGGAGGATCAGATCGCCGCGCTTGCCGCATACGACTATCCCGGAAACGTGCGCGAGCTGCTCAACCTGCTCGAACGCGCCACCGTGCTGGGCGAGGAGGATTTTGCCTCCCTCGTCGCCGAACACATGGAGATGAACGCCGGCCTTGGACGCCCTGACTCGCCCGACGCCGTGCCGGACGAACTCGATGCGGTCGTCCGGCGGCACGTGCGAACGGTGTTCGACAAATACGGGCGCAGCATTGCGCGGGCGACGAAGGCCCTTGGAATTTCACGCAACACGTTGAAGAAGTATTTAAAAGAGGAACAAGTCAAATGAAGTTTCTGCCTGTGCTCTCGTTTCCTGTTGCAAGAAAGCTCGGCCATTCCGTCGGCGAGTTCGTGAAGTCGTCCAGCCTTCAGGCCGAGACGATGTCGTGGATCGCGCGGAACACGCCGGTCGATGCCGTGCTTGGCCCGATGGATCTTTCCATCGAAGCGGAGGCATTCGGCGCCGCCGTGCGTTTCGGCGACGACGAAATTCCCGCCATAACAGGGCAGCTCGTCGAGGACGAGGAAGGCGCGGACGCACTTGCCCTGCCGCCTCCCGGCGCCGGGCGCTGCGGAATGGCCGCCGAAGCCGTGGCAAAGGCGAAGGCCGCGCAAATCGGGAAGCCCGTCTACGCCGGAATGATTGGCCCGTTCTCACTCACGGGCCGTCTGATGGACGTGACGGAGGTCATGTATCTGATGGCCGACGAGCCGGAGACGGTCGAGAAGGTTCTGGAGAAGGCCACGGAATTTCTGATCGGCTACGGCAAGGCGCTCAAGGCCGCCGGCGCGGACGGACTTTTCATGGCCGAACCGCTTGCCGGCGTGGTGTCGCCCGCAGACCTTTCCGGGTTTTCCGCGCCATACGTCACGCGCATCGTGGGCGCGTTGCAGGACGAGCGTTTTCCCGTCGTCTACCACAACTGCGGGACGAGCGTGGTGAAGGCGGCGGACGCCATATTCGCGCAGGGCGCGGCTGGCTGCCATTTCGGCAATGCCGTGGATTTGAAGACCATGCTGGAACTCGCTCCGGCGGGCGTATCCGTCATGGGCAACATCGATCCCGTGAACGTACTGGCACGCGGCACGCCGGACGACGTACGCGCCGCGTGCAATGCGCTGAAGGAATCTTGCGGCGGCCATCCGAATTTTGTTCTCTCGTCTGGCTGCGACATCCCCGCATCGACGCCTTGGGAGAATCTCGAAGCGTTTTTCGAGGCGGCGAAATGAACCTGAGTCTGGAACAACGCCCGCCTATGCCGGTAAAATTCACGATGCTTGCGGCGACAGCCGTTATTGCGGCAACGTGCTGCGCGCAGCCGCAGCCTCGTCCGTCCGCCATCGACGAGATGCGGGAGAGGATACGTGAACTCGGCGAGGGCTTCCGCGCCGCTCGCGGACAGTTCCGCAAAAAAGGGCCTCAGCCGGACGAGTTCGAGGCGGCCAAGGACAAGCTCGCCGTGATAACGTGCGGCGACAAGGCCGGATCCGGCTTCATCGTGCGCGACGGCGGCAAGCCCTACCTTTTCACCAACAGGCACGTCGTGCAGTCCGGCGCGGTGCTGGCGCAGCGGCTCGACGGCACGCGGATCGAACTCGGCCCCCGCGACGACGCCGTCGGGCGCGACATCGTGCGCTTCGCGCTGGCAGGTTCCGCCCCGGCGTTCGACCTCGCCGCAGGCGTGCCGGACATAGGCGCCCCAGTCGTGGTGCTCGGCAACAGCGACGGGCGCGGCGTCGTCACGGAGATACGCGGCAAGGTCGTTGGCGTCGGGCCGCGCGAGATCGAGATCGACGCCGCGTTCGTGGCGGGCAACAGCGGCAGCCCCGTGCTGGACCGCCACGGGCGCGTCATAGGCATGGCCACCTATCTGCGCGACTGCCGCAACGACGAAGACTGGTCCAAGACCGGAACGCGCTTCAACGGCATTCGCAGATTCGCCCTGCGGCTGCTTGGCACTCGCTGGTCGCGGAAATCGGAAATCAGGAATCAAATGAAGGAAAGTGCACAATGAAAATCAAGACGATGATGGCAATGGCGGTCGCATCGTTCGCGGCGGTCGCCGCGCCGACGGCCGCGGAACGAGGGTTCGTGGTGGCGACGGACTACATGAAGGCCGACGGGAAGGCCGACGTGTCCGATGCCATCCAGAAACTTGTCAATGCGAATCCCAACCGCACTATATACTTTCCGGACGGCACGTATCTTCTGTCCAAGCCCGTCTGCACACCTGCCAATCCAAGGTTCAGCGTCGATCTGCAGCTCTCCAACTACGCGGTGTTCAAGGCCGCGCCAGGATGGAATTCGACCGAGGCGATGGTGCGCCTGGGCGGCATCCATCCGGCAAACGACATCCGCACGCCGGGCAGTTGCTACTCTCTGACGGGTGGCGTGATCGACGGCTCCGGCGCGGCGAAGGGTGTCTCCATCGATTCCGGACGCGAGACGAAAGTGCAGCGCGTCTCGATGAAAAACGTACTCGTGGGGTTGCACATCAAGCACGGAGCGAACAGCGGCTCGTCCGACTGCGACATCGCCGACGTGAACATAGTCGGCAACAACGCGCAGAACTCCATCGGCGTTCTCGTGGACGGATACGACAACACGCTTTCGAACATGCGCATAGCAGGCATGAACGTGGGCGTGCGTCTGAACGGCGGAGGAAACCTGATGCTCAACATCCATCCGCTCAGCGGACAGGGCACCAACAGCGTAGGGTTTCTAGACTTCGCCCAGAACCACTACCGCTGCTGCTACAGCGACCATTTCGACGTGGGCTTCTTCCTCGCCGGCGAGAGCCTGCTGGACAACTGCTGGGCGTGGTGGTATTCGCCTCACGTCAGCGCGCCCGGAGCCCGCCGCATAGCGGTGAAGTGCCCTGGGCGGTTCATGGCGCACATAACCAACATGACGATAGGATTCCGCGGAACGAATGCGACAAACGTCGTCCTCGACGCGGCGAAGGACGGCGGGAGCGGATTTTTCCTCCATCCAATCATGAACGCAGGCATGGTGAACGAGAAGGAGAAGAAATATCTCCGGCATCTCGTGCGCTTGCCGCTGCCCGGCGCGTCCGGGCGTTGATCGCACAGACACGTTGGACAAAACAAGAACGAGGTGGGTAAATGAGGCAAGTCATGTTCGCCGGATTCGCGGCGGCGGCGGAAATCGCCTTCGCGGCGACTGTTTCAGACAAGACCGTCGAGATGGATACGTATCCATTCTCCGATCCGGATCCAGTACCGTGCACCGCCGAGAGGCGCTATCCTTATTTCAGATACGACGGCTCCGCCGCAAAACCCGTCCGCCGCGCATGGCGGATGCTGGAGCTGGACAATGGACGCATATCCGTCTCCGTCGCGCCGGAGTGCGGCGGCAAAGTATGGGGCGCGAGAGACGCGAAGACCGGCGTGGACTTCGTCTACCGCAATCCCGTGGCGAAGTTCCGAGACATATCGCTGCGCGGTCCGTGGACTTCCGGCGGCATCGAATACAACTTCGGCATAATCGGCCACGCCCCGTCGTGCTCCACGCCCGTCGACTGCTTCGTGCGCACGAATGCGGACAGCAGCGTCAGCTGCTTCCTCGCCGCCAACGAACATGTCACGCGCACATGGTGGCAGGTCGAGGTGCGGCTCGCCGACGGCGCGGACGAGTTCGAGACACGCACGGTGTGGTTCAACGCTTCCGGGCTTCCGCGCCCGTGCTACCACTGGATGAACGCCGCGTTCTCTGCCGAGGGCAGTCCGCTCTTCCTGTTTCCGGGCGATTCCTACATCGGCCACGAGGGCGACAGGCATTCTTGGCCATACGACGCCGATGGGCATCGGCTGGACGCCTATCTCGGCAATGCATTCGGCGGACACAAGAGCTACCACGTGCTTCCCGGCGATGCCGAGACTTTCGGCCTGTGGTGGCCGGATCTCGGCGTGGGAGCGGTGCATCGCACCGAGCCATGGCGGAAATACGGCCGCAAATTGTGGCTCTGGTCTCTTTCGCGCCAAGGCGGAATATGGGAAGACCTGTTGACAGACGGCGGCGGACAGTATGCCGAACTGCAGTCCGGGCGCAACTTCAACCAGCCGCACCATGACACATACCGCACGCCGTTCAAGCATCCTGTTTTCGACCCCGGCGCGACGGAGACGTACTGCGAAAGATGGGGCGTGCTGCGCTCCAAGGACGCCGTCGGCAAAGCCAATCCCGTACCGACCCAGCGACCCGACGTCGCCCCGCGCACGTTCGACTGGAACTCGCCCAACGGACGTTGCATGCGAGGCTTCCAGCATTTGCGGGAACGGTCGGAGGCCGAAGCGGAGAAATGCTTCAAGGACGCGCTTGCCGCCGATCCGCATCTTTCCGCCGCAATGTGCGGCCTTGCCGAAATCGAACTCTGGCGCGGCGAATACGCGGCGTGCCACGCGCTGTGCCGCAGAGCGCTCGCAATCGACGCATACGACGCGACGGCAAGCTACTTCGACGGCCTCGCGTTCTTTGCCGAAGGCGATATGGCGTCCGCGCGCGACCGGCTCGGCGTCGCCGCGTTCGACCGGCGCAACCGTTCCGCCGCATACGCTCTCATAGCCCGCTCGTACCTGCGCGAAGGCAATTCCGCCGAAGCGAAAAAGGCGGCCGAACTCTCGCTTGAGGCGAATGCCGCCAACCTGGATGCCATCCTCGCCCGTCTCGTCGCGCTGCGCGGAACGCCGCGAGCCGCATCCGTCGCGCGCGAAGCGCTGGAGAAATATCCGCTCTTCCACGCCGCTCGCTACGAACTGGAGGGCGCCGGATTCGCCCGCCTCGTCACCTGCGAACTGCCCCACGAGGCGCTGGAAGAAATTGCGCTGTGGTATGCCGAGACCGGTCTGAAGAACGACGCGCTTGCCATCCTGCGTCTGGCGGGACGCGCCGTCATGCCGCGCATCGTCGCCGCGTACATCGCCGGCGACAAGTCCGCGCTTTCCGACATAGCATCGCTTCCCGCTGCGCACGTTTTTCCGTTCCGGCGCGAGGAACTTCCTACGCTCCGCTGGGCCGCCGAAGAGAATGCAAGCTGGAAATTCAAGTATTGGCTCGCCGTCGCGCTGGCATCGTTCCATCTGGACGCCAGGGCGGACGTTCTTCTGGACGGATGCGGAAACGATCCCGACGAGGCAGTGTTCTACATGTACCGTGCACGGCGTCGGCACGGCGCCGAACGTCTGGCGGACTTGCGCCGAGCGCAGGATATGGGCGACTCGTGGCGTACTGGACGCGACATGTGCGCCTACTTCGAGGCGGCAAAAAATTGGAAGGAAATGCTTGCGGCGGCAGAACGATACGACGCCGCCTTTCCGGGAAACAACGCTGTCGAAATCGCCCGCGCTGTCGCGCTCGTCCGTTCCGGCAAGCCGAAGGACGCGATGGACTGCCTGAAGAAGACGATCGTCTTGCCGTCGGAATCCGGCGGACGGGCTGCGTCTGTCTGGCACGAAGCGCAAGACGCGCTTGGACTTGAACGCACCTGGCCCGAAAACCTCGGCGCAGGGCGTCCGTATCCAGAAGACCCTGCAAAAGACCGCCGCGCGAGAGTCGCGAAACTGAAAATCACAAGAGATATCCCCTACGGCAACGGCGCGTTGCAAAAAGGCGATTTGTATCTTCCGCCGAAAGCGGGGAAAGACACGCCCGTCGTCCTTTGCATCCACGGCGGAGGATGGGTTGCAGGCGACAGGCAGTCGTGGGCGGGCGTGGCGGAGTTCTTCGCTGCCGATCTTGGCTTCGCAGCTTTCAACGTGGAATATGCGCTGGCGAAGGAAGGAACGCGCTGGCCCGCCTGCGGAAACGACTGCGTGGCGGCGGCAAAGTGGCTTCTTTCAGACGATGGGAGCAAAGCGACAGGTCTCGCGCCGGAGAAGATATGGATCTGTGGCGGATCGTCCGGCGGACACCTCTCCCTCTGGACGCTCGTGAACCTTCCGGCGAATGCCGTCGCCGGCGTGGTCTCGATATCCGGCATAGGGCGCCCGGACGACGACTGCCGTTTGCATCCGAACCGTTATGCGGCGCTGTTCGGGCGGAAGCCGTCCGTGAAGGATCTGCGTTCGATGGATCCATGTGCATTCGCAAAGCCCGGCATGGCGCCCGTGCTGTGTACCCATGCGGCGGTGGACACGGTCGTGCCGATTTCGACGCACAAGGCGTTCGCCAAGGCATGGCGCGCGGCCGGGAACGAGTGCGAGTTCGTCGAGTATCCGTGCGACGTGCAGCGAGGCCTTTACGGACACTGCATCTGGACGCCGAACACGGAGCCTCGCAGGCTGATACCGGCGCTAGAGGCCGCCATACGCGACTTCGTGCGAAAGCACGGCGCTACATCATTCTGAAAATCTTTTTCAGACCCTTCCGGGCCAGGATGCGGAGCGCGTCGAGCGATTCTTCCGTGAACGGATTGTGTTCTGCCGTGCCCTGAAGTTCGACGTATCGCCCGTCGTCCGTCATCACGACGTTCATATCTACTTCAGCGGTTGAGTCGTGGGCGTAGTCGAGGTCGAGCGTCGGCTTGCCGTCGCACACGCCGACCGAGACCGCCGCGACGCGGTGGATTATCGGGCTTTCGGCAAGCGTGCCGTCGGCGACGAGTTTCGCGACGGCGTCCTGCAGCGCGACCATGCCGCCCGTGATGGACGCGCAGCGCGTGCCGCCGTCCGCCTGAAGCACGTCGCAGTCGATGACGATCTGGCGTTCGCCGAGTTTCGACATGTCGACCGCCGCGCGCAGGGAACGCCCGACAAGCCTTTGTATCTCCGTCGAACGGGCGTCCTGTTTGAGTTTTTTGATGTCGCGGTCCTTGCGTCCGCCGCCGGTGGAGGACGGCAGCATGGAGTATTCAGCCGTCACCCAGCCCTTGCCGGAGCCCTTGAGAAAAGGCGGCACCTTGTCCTCGACGCTTGCGGTGCAAAGCACCCACGTGTCGCCCCACTTGACGAGGACGCTCCCCGCCGCGTGTTTCGTGAAATTGCGCACGAACTCTATCGGACGCAACTGGTCGCTTTTGCGCTCTGATTGTCTCTTCATAGATTCCTCAAAACATACTTGTACGACGGATAGCGGTAGCGGCTTTCCTGCCAGGAGCCGCGACGGAGCGGCGCGAAAGCCGACTAGGCTGTCAGCACCGAAACTTTGCCGCCCTTCTTGTCTATGCGTATGACACGCTGGCATTGCAACGCGCTGACGACCGAAGCGATGTCCGGCGCCGGCACGTGATATATGCTCTTGAGCATCGCCTTGAGACTGCCGGTGTCCGACGCCTTGCGCCGACCGCTCCGCATGTCCGCAGCCACGGCAAGGACAATCTCGCGCCGATACGCCTTTCCTGCGGAGACTGTCGCGTTCAACAAACCGTCTTGCGGCGCCAGCATCTCGAACTCGCCCTTGTCGTACCAGATCGTCCGGCAATTTCCGCACAGATCGATCTCTAAATGCTTCTTGCCAGACTCCACTTTCAACAAACTCATCGACTCCCCGCATGCAGGGCAGACGTATCCCAGCTGTTCATGTTTCTTGGCGGCATCTAGCATCTCTCTCATGCACTCCGCGCTCACGGACTTTTTCAGCGCGTCGATCTTTGCCGACATGCCGCCGCACGCGACGCATGTCAAACATTGGAAATTGGATTTAGTCCACGCGACATCCAGCTTTCCGCCGCAACGCGGACATCTTGAAGCTGCTTTCTTGGATTTCGTCGATGCCGCCTTTCGATTCTGCGGAAGCTTGATGAACTCCGTGCAGGCGTTGCGGAAACTTGCAGGCGTGTTCGATCCTCCAATGCCATATGCGGATTTGCCGCCCTCTCTAATCTTGGAGGCAAGCGCGGAAAAATCGCTGTCGCTCGAAACGATGCAGATTCCCTCGCACGGATTTTTGTACAGGAACTCCATCGCATCTATCACGAGCGCGATGTCGGCAACGAACGCGGCACTGATGTTGTCTGCATCGATCAGCACCGCCAGCCTTTGCCGTGTCTGCTGTGTCCGTGACAATTCTCCGTTCATTTCGATATGCAATTAATGTGCAAAATCATTCGCCGCAGAATTTTATCCTGCGTCGCTGCCATTTCCGCTCTAACCTCTTTCCGCATGACGACATTATACCATATTTACGCTTCAAAAGCCGATTCCACAAGAAATTTTGCAAGATTCGTGCGAGCTGTTTTCATAGCGGCATAAGTACAGGACATATTGCGCTCAACGCGCCCCCAAGGGCTTATGGCAAAACCGTGGGCACGGATTGGCAAAAGCGTGCCCACGGATTGGCAAAAGCGTGGGCACAGATTGACAAAACCGTGGGCACGGTTTTGCTAAAGTGTGGGCACGGTTTTGCTAAATCGTGGGCACGCTTTTGCCAATCCGTGCCCACGGTTTTGCCATAAGCCCTTGGGGGGATGCCTATTTGCCATATCAAATGTGCCTAAAACATGCATACGAGGCCGTTTTGCCGCCATAGCGGCAATCGCTGCAATTGACGGAATGTGCGCGGACATGCTATAATGTGCGGCGGCAGAAGGAAGTTTAAACTGGAGGCTTGATATGGAAATGGATTTCTTGAGTCCGGTGTGGATTTGGATGTACGTTGGCGCGTTTCTCATGCTCGTCGAGCTGGCGTCGCCGGGGTTTGTGGTGTTTTTCTTCGGGCTTGCGGCGGCGACCGTTTCGCTGTGCAAGTGGTTGTTTCCGGGTCTTCCGGTGTGGGGGCAGTTCGCCGTATTTTCCGCGTTTTCGATCGTCTACCTGCTCGTGCTGCGTAGATACCTGAAAAAGATATTCGTCGGCGATGCGGAGGAGGCCTCATCCTCGCTGCGCGACGAGTTTGCCGGAAGAATCGGAAAGGTAGTGGAGGCCGTGCGGCCGGGCGTGCCGGGCCGCGTACTGCTCGGCGATGCGGAATGGGCCGCCGCGGCCGATTCGCCGCTTGACGTCGGCACGGAGGTGAAGGTCGTATCCCAGAACAACCTCACGCTCCGCGTCGAACCGGTCGCGTAAAAGCCGGAGAACGCGCGATCAGGCGAACGCCTGAAGAGTTTCCAGATACCCGCCGGGGTTGCCGATGTCGTGGCGGCGGCCGGGATAGCGGAATCCGAACACGGGCCGCGTGGAAAGCAGCCGGCGGATGGCGTCCGTAAGCTGTATTTCGCCGCCGTGCCCCGGAGGCTGGGATGCAAGCAGCGCGAAAACGTCCGGATGGAGCAGATACCGCCCTGCGATCGCAAGGTCGGACGGCGCCTCCTCCGGGCTGGGTTTTTCCACGAGGTCGGTGAGTTTCAACGTGCGGTCGTCTTCCGGAACGCCGGCGACGATGCCGTACCGCGATATGCGTTCGCGCGGGACGCGCTCGAGGCCGACGACGGAGGCGTTGCCGTGCGCGCGGGATATCGCCGCCATAGCGGCGGACGGCGCTTCGCCCGACACGAGCGCGTCGCCGAGCAGCACGAGCACTGGCTCGCTCTCGCCGGCGAAAGCTTCCGCCGCCTGCAGCACCGCGTGCCCAAGGCCACGCTGTTCAGCCTGGCAAGCCCACCGGACGCGGGCCGACAGTTCCGCGTC
This sequence comes from Kiritimatiellia bacterium, assembly GCA_017411125.1. Lineage (GTDB taxonomy): Bacteria > Verrucomicrobiota > Kiritimatiellia > RFP12 > UBA1067 > RUG572. The sequence continues at coordinate 10,961 of JAFPNP010000151.1, read as the reverse complement.
GCCGTCGAAATAGCGTTTGATGATCTCCTTCTCCGGCGAAATCACTATGACGACTTCGTCCGCGCCCGCCGCGACGGCTTCCTCGACAATAAGCTGGATAGCCGGCTTGGAGCCGACGGGAAGCATCTCCTTCGGGACGACCCGCGTGACTGGCAGAAAACGGGTGCCGCGCCCCGCCGCCGGTATAAGTGCTTTCATTGCAGTCCTTTCCGTTACGATTTAATGCCGAATCCCGGCCGCGATTCGCGGAACATCATTGCGTTCGCCTTCGCGTCGTCGATGAACTTTTCGTTCTTCGCATCCCATGCAAGCTTGCGCCCCAGTTTCATCGCCATGTAGCCTAGAATGCACGTGACTGACGTGCGCTGCGCCTCCTCGAGCGGCATGGCGAGCGGGCCGCGCGTACGCATTTCCTCGATCCATTCGCGGTTGTGCTCCATAGGGCGCGGAAGCGGTTTGGACGCCGGATCTTCGATCAGTCCGCGCCGGCTGGCTGCAATCGGCATGCCGGACACCTTGTCCGCCGAAACGCCCGCAGGGTCGCTCTTCGTCTGCCTTCCCGCGAAACCGCAGAAAATCCAGTCGCCCTTCTCGCCGATGAACCGCACTCCGCACGGATACTTGCGCGTAGAGCCGAGCCTTATCTTCGCGCCGGAGGCGTATGTCCACGTTATGTCGCACTCTCCGTGCACGTCCCAGATCCGTCTTCCCTTTGGATATTCGCACGTGCCCTCCACCGATACCGGGCCGCCAAGCTCTTCGCCGAGGCCGCGCTGCGCGGTGTCGAGGTGGTGTGCGCCCCAGTTGGCGATCATGCCCATGTCGTATGCCTGGATCGTCATCCAGCCGCCGCGCGCGAAATTCACCTTTCCCGCATCGCGCCCGACGCCGCGGTTGTGGCTCCTGAGACGCGAGTACGGCGCCTCGCACGGCGCCGGTCCCTGCCACATGTTCCAGTCGAAGTCTTCCGGGACCGGCTCCTCGACGGGCAAATCGTATTCGCGCGGGTCGTCCGGCACACCTACTTCCACGCGCACCACCTTGCCGATGCGCCCTTCCCGGACGCATTCCACGGCGTGTATGAAGTTCTCCTCCGTGCGCTCCTGCGTGCCGGTGCGGAGAATGCGGTTGTATTTCTTCGCCGCGTCCACTATGGCGCGGCCTTCGCCGATGGTCATCGCCATGGGTTTCTGCAGGAACACATCCTTCCCGGCGCGGCACGCTTCGACGGCCATCTGCGCATGCCAGTGGTCCGGGACGGCGATCAGCACGCCGTCAAGCGCCGGATCTGCGAGGAGGCGGCGGTAGTCCTGGCTGCAGCGCGCCTCCGACACCAGATCGCGCCCCTGCATGTCCTTTGCGGCGAGCCGCCGCTTCAGGTGGCGCAGGCGCACCAGATCCACGTCGGAGAGCGCGATGAAACTGCAATACTTGCTTCCGCCTTTTTTGAGGCAGGACGGCACGTTGTATGCGTTCGCGATGCGTCCGCATCCGATTACGCCGAGCGCGATCTTGTTGGACGGAGCCTCGGCGCCGAGCACGCTCGCCGGAACCAATGCCGGCGCCGCTCCAGACGCCATTATTCCAGCAAGTCCGGCAAAAGATTGCCGGCAGAAATCGCGCCGCGGCAGGGAAGAAACGGTCGCCTCCATCATCCGCCTCGTCAAAACACCTTGACTTCGTAATCCAGCGACAGCTTTTCGCCCGGCTTGAGCACGATCGCGCCATCGTACATCGGAACGGGATTCACGAACCTGTGGTCGGCCCAGGCGTAGATGCGCTCGTTCGGCACGGGCGCAAGCATGCGCACCGTTACGCCGTGGCCGGACTTCGGATCGGTGTACGTGACGGCCGTGATGCCCTTGTCCACGGCCTCGTTGCGCTCCATCTTGATCGGTTTCCCGTCGCCGTCCGTCATGGCGAAATCCCGCATCATGTCCGACATGCGCAGCGAGAACGCGCCGTAGCCCACCGGGCGGCGGCAGCCGAACTTCACCTCTTCGCGGGCGGTGAACTCGTGGGTCGAACGGATCGTATAGCCGCCCTTGGCGTCGGGAGCGGAAAAGCGGACAGTGCGCTTTTCGTCGAGCAGCACTTTTCCCGGATTCGCGCGCGGGCCGTACCAGAGCGCGAGGTCCACGTCGCACGCCCCGCCTTTCGGCTTTATCTTGAAGTCCCTGACGACGGTCATGCCGTCGGGGAAAAGATTGCCGGCGGACGGGTTGCGCGGCTCCCAGTAGTTCAATCCGTTGATGTACTTCCAGCAGAACCACAGTCCGAGATGCCACGGATGGTCCTTCGCGCGGGCGTCGGTGACGCAGCGGCCGTCCGGCAGGCAGAGCGGATGCACGAACGGCTTGTTCTCGCGGTTTGCGATGTTGAACTTCCAGACGGCCTTTCCGTTCTTGACGCACGCCACGCCGTCGATGGTGGTGCGCACCTTCGCGTCGGCGGACTTGACGTCCACCTTGTCGGGAAGGTCGCCCATCGCCCACTTCGCCGCAGTGAACAGATGCAGCTGCCATTCCATCCTGCCCCAGTCCTTCGGGTTGTGTCCGAGGGCGGTGTAGAAGATGCGCCCTTTGCCGAACGTCTTGCACCATTCAAGCACGTGCCCGCCGATTGCGGGGCAGCCGTGCTTGTCCCCGGCCCTGGATTTGGGATGCACCTTGAGCCAATCGAGGATCAGCAGCGGGCGGATGGACTTTTCGTCCGGGTGGTTGAGGTATATTTCGTCCGCCGGCCATTCGTGGCCTTCGGGCACGCACGCGATCGCGGGATGGGAGCGGTCGGCGTGGGCGGTGGGGACGGTCTGCTGCTTCGCGTAGTGGCGCTCGAACGAGCCTCCCAGGAAATCGCGGAATCGCTTGGAGCCGCGCTCGCACGCGCTGGACGAGTGCGTAGCCACCAGACCGCCGCCGTTCTCGACGAACTTGTAGAACGCCTCGCGCTGCGCGTCGTTCTCGAAGAGCTCGTGGTTGCAGTTGCAAAGGAATACGAGGCGGAGGCTCTTCATGGCGTCCGACGTGAAGAACGCCGGATCGTCCGTGACGAGGCATGAAAGGTTGTTCGCCGTGAAGTAGCGGCGCACCTCCTCCGCGCCCGCCTCCGTCGATTTGTGATGGTATGCGCTGGACCATTTGGCGGTTCCGCTCTTCGCTACCTCGCCGGTTTTCTGGTTCTTGACGTACTGCCAGCGCGTGTACACAAGCACGTCGACCGGCTTGAACGCGGGTGCGCCGCGTTCCTGCGCGGCCGCCACGGGCAGAATAGCGGCCATTGCCGCTGCAACCAATGCTCTTTTCATTTTGTCCTTTCTATTCTGTTATGCTTTGGCGTCGGCAAGAAATCCCTCGCCTCGCACGCCACATATTATGCCACACTCTCTCGCCGGTGCGCAAGGCGAAATTTGACGCATTTATGTGGATTTGATAAAATGCAGACGGTTCAAGGCGGCGCGTGCCGTGCAGAAACCGAAAAACGACAGGAGAGGACAAACTATGAAGACTGCAATACTGATCGCCACCGCAGGGCTTGCGGCGGCGGCATTCGCCTACGCGCCGGCATCGGTCGCATTCAACACTCCGGCAAAGGACGAATACGGCTCCATGGTCCTCGGCAACGGCGAGTTGTGCGCCACGGCGTGGCTTGACGCCGCCGGAGTGCTGCACACCGTGCTGCAGCACTCCGATTCGTGGAACGAAGGCGGGAGGCACGTAAAAACCGGCGCGATCGACTACCACACAAAATCGCCCGTAGACGCCGGAACCTACCGTCAGGAACTTTCGCTCGAGCGCGGCGAGTTCGAAGCCGCGTGGCGAAGCGGCGGCAAGCCCGTCTCGCTGCGGTACCGCATCCAGCGCGGAACGGACTCCATTGCCGTATGCGACGTGCGCGGCGCGGAGAACGCCGAGGCAAAGACTGTGAACTGGCGTCTCTATCCGGAGGGTTTGCGGAAATTCACTTGCGGATGGGAAGGCCTGGGCAACCAATTCAACGAAATAAAGGGCGCGGACGGCAAGTTGCTCACGTTCGCGATAAGCGCGGACCGTATTGTTCCAGGCGGCTGGTGCCACGTGAACCGCAACGAGACCGTGGCGGAGATGATGAAACTTTACGACTATTATCAGGCGACAGGCGACCTCGGAAAGCCCGACCTGCTCTCCGACCGCGTCTTCGGAGGCCTCACGCGCGAATTCCGCGAAGGCGGCAGGACTCTTTTTCTTTCCGCTGTCACCTGTCTGCATCCGTGCAAGAGCGAGGTTGAATGGCTGCAACGGACGAAAGGGATACTCGACCGCGACGGATGGACAATCGACGGCGAGAAGGCGAAACGTGCGGAGCACGTCGCCGCATGGCGCGCTCTGTGGGAGCGCAGCCACGTCGTGCTGACGCCGTCCCGGACGGGCGCGGAACGTCGGCGCATGGACATCGTGATCAACGAGTCGCTGCCTATCGGTTTCGGCATCAATTCGCAAGGAGGCGACCGTTTCGAAGGAACGTTCGGCGCAACGGAACTGTCGTTCGGCGCAAGAAAAGCGTATTCCGGAACGCCGAAGCCCGGCGAGCGGATCGCGCCGCCCCGAAAGGAGGATGCAAAGAGCGGAATGCGTTTCTCGTGCAAGTTCACCGCCAAAAACGTAAAGGGCGCGCATCGGCTGTACGACAACGTCACGCCCGGAAGAGCAGACGGATCGCTCATAGACATAGTGGGCAGGCGTCTGCGCGTGCTGATCGGGGCGAAGCACGCGCTGCATCCGGACAACGTGCCGGAAGGCCGCGAGGTGTCGCTTTCCGTCGCGGTATCGGAGTTCGGGGACGTAGAGATAGACATGGACGGAAAAGTCCACAGGGCGACGCAGGGCCGCGACGTCGCAGACGAATGCCGCGCGATCACCGCCACATACGCCGCGCAGCGCTACGTCAATCTCTGCACCGGGCTAGGGCGGTTCCCCGTGCGTTTCAACGGATCGCTTCTCACGCTCGGGCGTAACGGCGACCGGGACTACCGCAACTGGGGCAGCGGATACTGGTGGCAGAACACGCGCCTTCCTTATTATACTATGTTCGCGGCCGGCGACCTCGACATGCTAAAGCCGTTGTTCCGTTTGTACTGCGGACTGACGGACTTCAACAAAAAGCGCACAAGGAAATATCTCGGCCACGGAGGAGCCTATTTCACAGAGTGCATGATGCCATGGGGCGACCAGTTCGCATACGTCTACGGCGCGTCGCGCGCCTGGAAAGACCGGTCCGACAAGCTGCAGGATCTCGGCTGGCACAAGTACGAATGGGTGGGACAGCTCGAACTCGCCTTCATGCTGATCCGCTACCGCGCCTACACCGGCGACGACGCATGGTTCAAGGCCGAGGCGATGCCGTCGATACGCGAATACGTGCGATTCTTCGACGAGCACTACAAAACCGGCGCCGACGGACGCTACGTGATGTATCCTTCGCAGGCAGCAGAGACCTGGTGGCTCTGCACGAACGCCATGCCCGAACTGGCAGGTCTCCACGCCGTCACGGGGCTTTTGCTCGATCTGCCCGAAAGTCTCGTGTCCGGCGAAGACCGCGCGCTTTTCTCGAAAATCCGTTCCCGTCTGCCGAACCTGCCAGTGCGCAAACTCGGCGACGGACGCATCGCGTACGCGCCAGCGAAGACATACAAGAATATGTGCAATTGCGAGACGCCGGAACTGTATTGCGTGTTCCCATTCCGCATCTGCTCGTTCGAGAAGCCGAACGCGGACCTTGGACGCAATGCTTACGCCGGACGCTGGCACAAACTGTACTTCGGATGGGCGCAGGACGAGGTGAACGCGGCATATCTCGGAATGACGGAAGAGGCGATGACGCATGTGGCGGACCGTGCGCTGAAGCATCCATCGAAAAAGCACCGTTGGCCCGTCTATTGGGGTCCGAACTTCAACGAACTGCCCGACCAGGACGAAGGAGGCATATTCATGAATGCCGTGCAGTCGATGCTGATGCAGTACGAAGGCGACAAGATATTCCTCTTGCCCGCATGGCCGAAGGACTGGAACTGCGATTTCAAGCTCCACGCGCCGAAGAACACAACGCTTGAAGGACGCATCGAGGACGGCAGACTTAAGAAGCTCGTCGTCACGCCCGCCTCGCGCCGCGCCGATGTGACGGTCGTGAACAACCCCTGACGCGGCGTGTGAGGACAAGCGCACTGCCAAGCGTACACTCTACCAACGTCTCCTGAAATGTGGTACAATACAGGCGACGCATGAGAAGTTTACAGGAAAAGGCTAGAGAATGGCTCAAGAGTGGAACATAAAAAGCCGGGGGCACGTTTGCACCGTATGCGGCAAGCCGCTGGTGGACAAATCGCCGGTGGTATCCGTGCTGAAGGAACTTCCCGACGGATACGAGCGGTGGGACTGCCATCCCGAATGCTGGAAGTCCGCACCGCGGAACTGGGAGCCGTTCAGTTCGTGGGAGGGCGTATACCTCGCGCCGCCGCCGCCGGACGCGAAAAAGGAGCCGCTCAAAAAGGAGACGGCGGACGAATTGCTGCGCCATCTGATCGCGCTCGAAGACCCGGCGATGAAGAACGTCGTCTACGTGCTGGCAGTGATGCTGGAACGATCCAAAATCCTTGTCGAACGCGACGCCAGGGAGCAGGCGGACCACACCATAATCCGAGTCTACGAGCACCGCCGCACGGGCGAATCGTTCGTCGTGCTCGACCCGCGCCTCCGTCTCGAAAACCTCGCGGAAGTGCAGCAACAAGTAGTCGCGCTCCTTTCCGGCACGAAGACGCTGGGCGAAGTGTCCGCTGCCGAGGAGAGAAACGAAACGAAACAGGGGAGCGATCAATGACGGGAGGGCTGCTGCTTGCGGCGGCGGTCTTGGCGTGGCCGGAACCGACGCGCGAAATGAAGCCGTGGGCGTACAACTGGTGGATGGATTCCGCCGTCGACGCGGCGGGGCTTGAACGCCAATGCTCCGAAATGGAGAAGGCCGGATTCGGCGGTTTCCACGTAATACCGATATACGGAGCGAAGGACGGACGCGGGACGAAGCGCAAGCTTCTCACGCCGGCATGGGCAGAGGGATGGATACTGGCGAACGAATCGGCGAAACGCCACGGGCTCGGCATCGACCTCACGCTTGGCAGCGGATGGTGTTTCGGCGGTCCGCAGCTAGCGGATGAACAAGGCGGGCGGCGCCTGCTCGTCGCCTACGACCGGACGAAACTGCGCAAAGGCGCGGAAATCCTATGGGAAGGCAAGAGCGCCGACGGGCGCACGTGCATTCTCGCGCAGCAGCCAACCAGGCTGAAAGTGAAACGCGCCGGGCTTGGCGGAAAAGGTCCGATGATGGATCCGTTCTCCGCCGACGCGATGAAAGCCCTGCTCGAACCCTGGACGAAGTTCCTCTCCGCGCCCGATATCCCGAAGCCGCTGCATTTCTACCACGACTCCTACGAATATTACGCCGCGGCGTGGACGCCCGCCCTTCTTGAGGCGTTCCGAGCCAAACGCGGCTACGACCTGCGCGGACACCTTGCCGCGCTTGCCGGCGTTGGGGAGCGCGAGGAGGTGTGCCGCGTCAAGAGCGACTACCGCGAGACGTTGAGCGACCTGATGATAGAGGACGTATTTCCGCAATGGGTTGAATGGTGCCATGCGCGCGGCGTCCGCACGAGGAACGAAGCGCACGGAGCGCCGGCGAACCTGCTCGATTTCTACGCAGTCGCGGACGTGCCTGAAACTGAGATGTTCGGCAAGAACGACAGGAACATACTCATATCCAAATTCGCCTCGTCCGCCGCGCATGTTGCCGGCAAACCGCTTGTGGCAGCGGAATCCTGCACTTGGGTAGACGAGCACTTCAACGAAACGCTCGCCGAGACGAAGGCATTCGTGGACAGGTTGTTTCTCTCCGGCGTGAACCATGTCTATTTCCACGGTCTGTGCTACTCTCCGGTCGGCGCGCCATGGCCCGGATGGTGTTTCTACGCCACGCTGGAGATGAATCCGCGCAATCCGTTCTGGCGCGACGTTCCCGCGCTTGCCGCCTACATCACGCGGTGCCAGGGGATATTCCAGACGTGGACGCCGGACGAGGACGTGCTCGTGTACTGGCCGTTGCGCGACCTGTGGTGGAACGAAAAAGGGTTCGTGCAATGCCTTACGGTACACAAGCGCGAATGGTTCGAGGGGCAGCGCATCGGCGAACTTTGCAAGGCGATGTACGACGCGGGGTATGCGTTCGACTACGTATCCGACAGGATGCTCCAGCGCGCGGCGTCCGGTGCGCTCGCCCTGCCGCCGCGCTACCGGACGATCGTGGTGCCTAAATGCCGCCGCATGCCCGGCGCGACGGCGCAGGCCATTGCCGCGCTTGAAAAGAAAGGAATGTGCGTCGTGCGCGACGACGGGCGAAACGACCGCTCGCTTGCCACGCTTGCGGCATCCGGCGCGGCGACGATGCCGTTCAACGTTTCCAACGGACTTCTCTGCACCCGCTTCGCCAAAGACGGCATACGGCTGCATTTTGTCGCAAACCAAGGCGGCTGCGCGAAAACGATAGCGTGCGCAGGCGCGAAACCATTCGCCGTGATGGATCCAATGGATGGCACAATCCGCGACAAAACGTCGCTTACGCTTCCACCCGGACATTCCGCATTCGTACGCGGGGAAAGTTTCTCCGCCTGTGACGCGCCGAAGAAAACCGATTCGAAGCGCAAGTTCGCCGTGAACGGTCCGTGGACGCTTGCGCCGGTCTGCGGCGGACCTGAAATGCCGCGTATGCGCACGCTGGACGCCGTAGCGCCGTGGAGTTCATACGACGATGTTTTCTGCGGGACGATGCGGTACGAGGCGAAGTTTGACGCGTCAGCACGCGGCGCGGCGCGGATAGATCTCGGCGACGTCCGCGAATCGGCGCGTGTAAAGCTGAACGGGACGGATCTCGGATGCCGCATAATGCCGCCATATGTTTTCGATGTTCCCGCAGGCCTGCTCAAGGCCGCCGGCAACAAGCTTGAAGTGGAGGTCACGTCGCTCGGCGCGAACCGCATACGCTGGAACGACCGCAACGGCGTGAAGTGGAAATGTTTCGAGGACATAAACATCGTCTCGCCCAACTACAAACCGCTGGATGCGTCCAGATGGCCGGTACGCGTGAACGGGCTCGTCGGGCCGGTGGCGGTCGAATATCGATAACGGAGGGAAAATGTCTAAAAGATTCATAGTGGCATGCGGCGGCACCGGCGGGCACACGTTTCCTGGTCTGGCCGTGGCGAGCGAATTGAAAAGGCGCGGGCACGAAGTGGCGGTTTGGGTGTCGGGCAGAGCTATCGAGAGTTCCGTGCTCGCGGGATGGGACGGTCCGGTATTCTCCACCGGTGCGCGGCAGCTGCGTCCGCGCCACGTCTTCTCCCTGTTGTGGTCGCGTCTGCGCTGCGGGCGCGAAATAAAACGCTTCCAGCCGCACGCGCTGCTTGCGATGGGGTCGTATGCGAGCCTGCCGCCCGTGCTGGCGGCCTACGCGCATTCGGTGCCGATAGTACTGCACGAAGCGAACACCGTGCCTGGACGCGCAGTAGACTGGCTTGCCCGCTATGCGAAAGTTGTCGCGACAAGCTTCGCGGAGACGTCCGAATACCTGCGCGGACGGAAAGTCTCCGTCACGGGGCTGCCAGTACGCACCGAGATCGCCGGCCAGCCACGCTTCGACGACGTGCCCGCCGATGCGTTCTGCGTATTCGTGACCGGCGGAAGCCAGGGCGCCCACCGCGTGAACGAACTCGCCTCGCAGGCACTCACGTTCGTCCAGCGCGACATCGGAAAAAGAGATATAAAACAGAAACTGTACGTGATACACCAGACGGGCGCCGCGGACGAAGCCTCCGTGAAGGCGAAGTACGAGGAGGCAGGCATTCCGGCGCGCGTTCAGGCGTTCGAGCGCGAGATGGGACGCGCGTTCGCGACCGCGAACGTCGTCGTCGCGCGCGCCGGCGCGTCCACATGCTTCGAGCTGGCTCTCGTCGGCAAACCCGCGTTTTTCATTCCGCTGCCGAGCGCATTGCGGAACCACCAGCACTTCAACGCGCTGTCGTTCGTCAAGGCCGGCGGCGCCGACGAGGGATTGCAGGAAGACCTCACGCCGCGCGCGCTCGCCAACTATATCCTCCACAAGATGCAGCATCCCGAGGAACTCGCGCAAAAGGCCGCCGCGATGAAGTTGGCGGCAACGCCAGACGCCGCAGCCAAGGTCGCCGACCTCGTGGAGCATTGCGCGAAAAAGTGACGGGCGGCGCCGCAGAGTTTCCCTCCGTCGAGGAAATGGCGGAGTGGATCGGACGTTCCGATCCGGATGCCGTGCGCGAACTGCACGAACGCGCATACGCGCTGAAAACCGAAGTCGTGGGCCGCCGCGTCTCCATGCGCGGCCTTGTGGAGGCCGGCAACGTCTGCGCCAAGGACTGCCTTTACTGCGGCATACGGAAGTCGAACGCGAAAGTTGAACGCTATGCGCTGTCGAAAGAGGAGATAGTGTCCTGCGCCCGCTTTGCGGCGGATGCGGGATACGGGTCGCTCGTGATACAGTCTGGAGAAATCGAAAGCGAGGCGCACACGCGGTTCATCGAGGACGTGTTGCGCGAAATAGCGCCGCTGGATCTTGGCGTCACGTTGAGCCTTGGAGAGCAGACGGAGGATGTGTATCGCCGCTGGCGCGAAGCCGGCGCGGCGCGATACCTTCTGCGCATCGAGACATCCAACCCTGTGCTGTATTCTACGCTGCACCCGGCGGAATGCTCCTTCGAACGGCGCGTGGAATGCCTGCGCGCTCTCCGACGCTGCGGCTATCAGGTCGGCACCGGCGTGATGGCAGGTCTGCCCGGCCAGACGCTCGAAGACCTCGCGCGCGACATCGTGTTCTTCCGCGACATCGACGCCGACATGATAGGCATGGGCCCT